>JAPKAJ010000041.1 GCA_028825345.1 Arenicellales bacterium
ACGATTTCGGCCAAGGGTAACACGGATATTTACGTGCTCCAGGTAGCGTCCGGTGACATCCGGCAATTGACGCGTCACCCGGCAATCGACACCGAGCCTGCTTGGTCCCCAGACGGCCGGCACTTGGTTTTTACCTCTGATCGCAGCGGCCGACCACAGATTTACCGTATTGGCCGCAACGGTGGCGAGGCTGAACGCCTGACACGGGAGGGAAAGGAAAACGCTCGGGCATCATACGATCCCAGTGGCAAACGACTGGTGATGGTGACCAACCGCGGTACAGGCGCGGGATACCAGATTGGTGTATTCTCTCTGGCCAGTGGCGAGATGGAATTGCTGACTGACGGTACACTCGATGAATCACCGACTTTTTCGCCAAACGGTGCGATGATTCTGTATGCTACGCGTCTGGGCAGGGATGGCGTCCTTGCCGCAGTGTCAGCGGATGGCCGTGTACGACAGATACTGAAAATGCATGATGGTGAAGTGCGAGAACCGGCCTGGGCAGCAAGCCGGTAGTAGCCAGTACAGATATTGAATACAGGAGATTGATGATGCGTAGATTTGGGACGGTTTTCCTAGTGCTCTTTTTGGGCGTGGCACTGGCGGGTTGCGCGGCGACCAAGAAAAAAGGCGGGGGAGTAGAAGTGGAGGACGCGACGATTTCCGATACCACCGATGCTGCCTCGACTGATGCGGCATCATCGGGAATCGGATCAGAAGACGCGACCGCAGGGGAGATTATTACGATTAGCGAAGATAGCACTGATCTGGATGATCCATTGGGGCAGCGGGTGATCTACTTTGATTTCGATAGTTCTAACCTCACCCCCGAGGCACAGCGGGTAGTCGAAGCACACGCACAGTACTTGGCAGGCAATCCGGGCATGGCCGTGGTGCTGGAGGGTCACGCTGATGAGCGTGGCACCCGCGAATACAACCTGGCACTGGGCGAGCACCGCGCCAATACAGTCAACGAAATACTCCAAGGACTGGGTGTTGCACCCGATGCGATCCGCACGATCTCCTATGGCGAAGAGCGGCCGGTTTCGATGGGCCAGGATGAGAGTGCCTGGTCTTTGAATCGTCGCGTAGAGATTCTTTACTGACGGTAGGGTCCAAGCCAGCACGGTTGACGCCTTCTCGCTCTCGCTGGTCGTAACTCAGTTTCGGGGGGTCTGATGGGTTTGCGGGCAAGTACCGGTTACCGCGCGGTATGCGCCTTAGCCCTTGCTTGTGTTGGTGGCGGCCACCTTCCTGCCAAGGCGGATAGTAAGACCACGACGTTTGTACATTCATCGGCTCCCACGTCAGTTGAAGATGTCTCCGATGCCTCAATCGTTTTTTCCCAGACCTTTGGATTACCTTGTTCTGGCGACAGCGAGTTTACGAGTTTGCAGCGCAAAATCAATCATTTAGAAATCTGTCCGGACAGTCAACCCTCTAAAGTAAAGAAACTGAAACACCCTCAGCAGGGGTTGTACGACCAACTTGATGGCTGCCGCTATTTAAAGTGGACCACAACGACCCTCCCCGTTGTCGAGGGCGGGGGAAACGTAACATCGCTCAAGCCATCTGATTTCGAGTTGGCCGGCGCAGTAGTCGAACTTCAAAGCCCGGTAGCATCGGTTGTCGTGGGAGACGGTTCCGGCACCAGCGAGACCGTTACCGTTGTCTCAGTTGAGCCCGCCACCCCCGACCAGGCCGAGCCGAGGGGCCTTGGTGAAAAGGCGGCTTACGATGCAGCCTTTGACCTTTTCAAACGTAGCCGTACTCTGGATTCGACTTACGCCTTTGTAGCCTTTTTGCGTAGTTATCCACAAAGCCCGTTGGCTGATGACGCCTGGTATTGGCTTGGCCAATCGCGCTACATCATGGGCGAGTTCAGTGATGCGTTGGCGGCTATGAATATCGTGTTGCAATATTTTCCCAAGAGCCCCCGACTACCTTCGGCGCGGCTGAAGGTTGGTTATATTTATTACGAGTTGGGTGAGGATGCCAAGGCGCACCAGGTTTTGAACGCACTGTTGCAGGATTTTCCCGGTCATCCGGCCGCTGTGTTGGCTCAAACACATCTAAAAAAAATGGATCGCGAGTGGCGTTAAGGATAGATAGTGCTCAGCTAGACTCTTTTGATCGATGACGGCTGAGTCGTCTGAGCGCCTGTGCAAGGTTGTCGGATTTCAGGCCATCAGCGGTTTCGATAAGAAGGTCCGCGCTTTGGGGGTCTAATGGCTTGACCGGGCTTCCGTGTCGAGATTCGTCGAGATCGAACGGTGCCGATTGCGGTCGCACCTTTACTTTCAGAGCTCGTGGATGGTGGTTGGTTTGGGTGAGGGCGGTCAGGATTTCTTGCTGCCGCTGGATTACCGCATGACCCCACACCGGCCCATCAGCGATGATCAGCCAGTCATCAGCAGTGGGTTGCACCACGGTGTGGTTGGCAATCTCGTCGCCAGCCGCCAAGCGCCAGGCCCGTTTTTCGGCGCCGACGTCCTGGGCAGGGGCTCCGTTGGGCAGGCCCTGGATTTTGCCGATTAGTTGGCCGAGTCGGGTGAAGGTGTCTTCAGCCATGATAAAATTATTCGATTGTGTGCATTAATCATCTTTCCTGTGTAACACAGTGTAGCCCCGCGGTGTACCCAGTAACAGGGGTACAGCCTGTCTTTTAACCCCATTCTTGGTAGATCTATTTGATGTTCAGTAAGGTAGCGACCAAAGTTTTCGGTAGCCGTAATCAGCGCCTTTTGCGCAAGATGGACAAACAGGTCAAGGAGATCAACGGGCTTGAGCCCGGGTTCCAGACCCTTTCCGACGAAGCGCTCGCGGCCAAGACTGCCGAGTTTCGAGAGCGAGCGGCTAACGGCGAGGACGCGCAGTCCATGCTGGTCGAGGCATTCGCCGTGGTTCGCGAAACCTCCCAACGCGTATTGAAGATGCGGCATTTCGATGTGCAGTTGATTGGTGGCATGGTGCTCCATGACGGCAAGATCGCGGAAATGCGAACGGGTGAGGGCAAGACCCTGGTGGCGACGTTGCCAGCGTACCTCAATGCGATCTGTGGCAATACTGTTCATGTGATCACCGTGAACGATTATCTGGCTCAGCGCGATGCCGACTGGATGGGCAAGATTTATCGTTTTTTGGGACTAACAGTCGGCGTAGTGGTCTCAGGGCAGGATGGCACGGCCAAGCGTGATGCCTATGCCTGCAATATTGTCTACGGGACAAATAACGAATACGGTTTTGATTATCTGCGCGACAACATGGCATTCAGCGCCGAAGATCGCGCGCAGAGTCCGCTTGATTTTGCCATCGTTGACGAGGTGGACTCGATCCTGATTGACGAAGCTCGTACTCCTTTGATCATTTCCGGCCCGTCTGAGGACAGTAGCGACCTGTATACCCGGATCAACAAGATCATCCCCTCACTTGAGCGCCAAGCTCCGATCGAGGGTGAACCCAGTGAGGCCGAGGACGAAGAGGAGGGTCCGGGAGACTTCAGTGTGGATGAGAAAAACCGCCAGGTATCTCTGACCGAGGCGGGACATGAAAACGCTGAAAGGTTGCTGTCTGAGTTCGGTCTGTTGGATGCCGAATCCAGCCTTTATGACGTCACCAATATTAGTCTGTTGCACCACCTCTACGCAGCATTGCGGGCGCACACGTTATTTCAGCGTGATGTTGATTACATCGTCAGTAACGATCAGATCGTAATTATCGATGAATTTTCTGGACGCATGATGCCAGGCAGGCGCTGGTCAGAGGGGTTGCATCAGGCGGTTGAAGCGAAGGAAGGGGTTGCGATTCAACAGGAAAACCAGACCCTTGCGTCAATAACCTTTCAGAACCTATTCCGCCTGTATGGCAAGTTGTCTGGCATGACGGGCACCGCAGATACCGAAGCGGCGGAGTTTCAGCAAATCTATGGCCTGGAAGTAGTCGTTATCCCCACTAACCAACCAATGGTCCGGGATGATTTTTCTGACCTGGTCTACCGTACGCAAAAAGAGAAGTACGATGCGATCATCGACGATATCAAATCTTGTGGGTCTCGCGAGCAGCCGGTTCTGGTGGGTACGGCGTCTATCGAGACCTCTGAATATCTTTCTAATCTACTGGGTAAAGAAAATATCGTACACGAGGTACTCAACGCCAAGCAGCATGAGCGTGAGGCACACATTATTGCCCAAGCAGGCAAGCCTGGAGCCGTAACCATTGCCACCAATATGGCGGGTCGCGGTACCGATATCGTGTTGGGTGGAAATATGGAGATGGAGTTGGCGGATCTTGGTGATATCGAGCAGGATCAAGCCGAGACCATCAAGCGTGACTGGCAGGCAAGGCACGACCTGGTAGTGGCATCCGGCGGACTCTATCTGCTGGGCACGGAGCGCAACGAATCAAGGCGAGTGGATAACCAGTTGCGGGGGCGTTGTGGACGCCAGGGTGACCCCGGTACCAGTCGTTTTTATCTCTCGCTCGAGGATAACCTACTGCGAATCTTTGGTTCCGATCGGGTTGCTGGGCTGATGGAAAAACTTGGGATGGAAGAAGGCGAGGCGATAGAACATTCCTGGGTAACGCGTGCGATCGAGAATTCTCAAAAGAAGGTAGAGGGTCGTAATTTCGATATGCGCAAGCAGTTGTTGGAATATGACGATGTGGCTAATGAGCAGCGCAAGGTTATTTATGACCAGCGCAATACCCTGATGGCTGTGGATGATATCTCCGAGACCGTAGGGATAGCCCGTGATGAGGTGATCGAGGAAATTATTGACCGATATATTCCCCCGGAAAGTCTTGAAGACCAATGGGATGTGTCGGGCCTGGAAAAAGAACTTGAATCCCAATTTGGCCAGTCGCTGCCTGTTGGGGAGTGGCTGACAGGAGATGACAATCTCCATGAGGAGACGCTACGTGAGCGTATCGCTGCTGATGTAGCGAGCGCCTATGAGGCCAAGGTGCAGTCGATTGGTGAGCCGATCATGCGCCACCTGGAAAAAGCGGTCATGCTCAAAACCCTGGATGAACAGTGGAAAGACCATCTTGCGCAGATGGACCACCTACGTCAGGGTATTGGCTTGCGCGGTTATGCGCAAAAAAATCCCAAGCAGGAATACAAGCGCGAGGCTTTTGAGATGTTCTCGGCGATGCTGGAACATGCCAAGCACGAAGTCGTGGGCGTTTTGGCAAAGGTGCAGGTGCAAAACGAAGGTCAAGTCACGGACATGGAGAACCGGCAACGCCAGTTAGGCCAGGAAGGTCGACAATTCCTGCACCCTGATTCTGAGGAGCCGACTTCCCCTGAGCCATTGGGCCCCGGGCAGGGAGTAGATACGCGTACGGCAGATGATCACACAGGGCGGGCGGTTCAGCCGTTCGTCCGCGATACGCCCAAGGTCGGCCGTAATGATCCTTGCCCATGTGGCTCGGGTAAAAAGTACAAGCAATGCCACGGCAAGTTGTAGCCCAGCGGGACTGACCCTGGCGGGTATGTCGACCATTAAACGCTCCCCACTCGCACCCGCGCGTTTCCCACGGTTGCCAGCCGTGAAAGGTCTGCATCTGCGCACGGCCCGTGCTGGCATCAAATTTGCAGGGCGTGATGACCTGCTGCTGGTTGAATTCGATCGTGGAACGGCCGTAGCTGGAGTATTTACCCGCTCAACAACAGCTTCTGCCCCCGTGCAATGGAGCCGGCAGGTGGCAGGGACGGGACGGGCTCGGGCGATGTTAGTCAACAGCGGTAACGCGAATACCTTTACCGGGACTCAGGGTATGGCCGATGTAAAGGCCACCGCTGCAATGGCCGCAAAGACCATCGGCTGCCGACCTCGCGACGTATTGATTTCATCTACCGGCGTGATTGGCGAACCCTTACCGGTTGCGCGTTTCGAGCAGGCACTACCACGGATGGGTCGACAGGCAAAAAAGGCCTCGTGGCTACAGGCCGCCCGCGCCATTGGCACCACGGATACCTATCCCAAGGGCAGCACGCGCCAGGCGCGAATCGGTGACACAACCGTCACCCTGTGCGGCATCGCCAAGGGCTCAGGCATGATTGCACCGGACATGGCCACTATGCTGGCTTTTGTATTTACTGATGCCAAATTACCCGCACCTGTGCTGCAGGCTCTACTACAGGACGGAGTGGCCAGATCGTTCAACTGCATTACTGTTGACAGCGATACCTCGACCAGCGATACGATTGTACTCGCCGCTACCGCCAAGGCAGGCAATCGACCACCTCAATCGTTAGCGGCGAGTGAGTTGAAGGATTTTCGCCGTGCGTTGAATGAATTACTCACTGACCTGGCTATCCAGGTCGTGCGCGATGGTGAGGGCGCAAGCAAGTTCATTACCGTTGATGTCACTGGAGCAGTTTCAACGGGTAGTGCACACAAGGCGGCGTTGGCTATTGCCAATTCCCCTCTGGTCAAGACAGCCATTGCGGGAGAAGATGCCAACTGGGGTCGGGTGGTGATGGCAGTTGGTAAATCCGGGGTGCGGCTTGATCAGAGCCGGTTATCGGTTGCCATGGGCGGAGTACTTATTGCGCATCACGGAGAGCGTGCTGCGGATTACGACGAAACACAGGTCGTTCGGCACCTTAAGGGAGAAAATATATCGGTTTCAGTGGATCTGGGGGTGGGCAGGGCTCGGTCACGGGTCTGGACTTGCGACCTTACCCACGAATACATCCGCATTAATGCCGATTACCGTACGTGATGAGGCACTGGTTGTTGCGGTAGGTGTTGCTGTTGATCCGTCGGGGCGCCTGCTGGTGGGCCAGCGCCCTGTAGGCAAAGCCTATGCAGGCCAGTGGGAATTCCCCGGTGGCAAACTCGAGCCAGGCGAGACGGGTTACCAGGCGTTGGTACGTGAATTTCGCGAAGAACTGGGCCTTGAGGTCCTATCAGCCAGGCCACTTTTTTCCTGTTTGCACAACTATCCTGATCGTAAGGTTGAGTTGCACCTTTGGCGGGTGACCGACTTTCGTGGTGAGGCGAGAGGTCTGGAAGGTCAGGAACTGCGATGGGTTAGCCAGACAGATTTACGATCGCTTGATTTTCTCGAGGGCAATCGTTCTCTGCTTGGGCGGATCTGCGCACTTGTGAATAGCTAGATAGAGCCTTTTAATCTGGATGCCGCCTTTCAGCGCCAGGCAAAGCGTGGTTGTCGCAATTCTTTGACTCGTGTGACACGGCCCAGCAAGGCAACCTCACGGAACTGGTAAAGCATTGCCGCAGTCGGGGCGAAAATCTTATGCCCTATTGTAGGCAGCATTATCGAGAAGCCATCACGAAGCGATTCGTCATTTTTCGACTCCGAGGCATCCACTTTTGCGCCGGCAAGTTCATCAATCGGGATAAAGAAGATTTGTTCAACCTCTCCGGGGTTGGGAACCGGGGTTAGCCCCGCATCAGCACAGACCACTACGGGGGTGATGCAAAAACCCGATCGGGTAACAAAATCATCCAGCACTCCGATCACCTGATTGTCGTGCAGGGTTAGACCGATTTCTTCTTCGCATTCGCGAAGCGCTGCCTGGGTAATCGACTCACCTTCATCGAGACGGCCACCGGGCAGGGCATACTGGCCAGCATGTCGTCGCAGACTCCTTGAACGCCGGGTCAGTAGGATGGCTGCTTGGTTATTTGTTGGCGCAGGTATCATCACAATACTGACGGCCGCACGGATCAGACCTTCGGTTTCACTGGGTAGCTTATCTAGCCGCCCAATATTTTGACGGACCTGTTGTTTAAGCTGTGAGAAATCTTGCATGAAGACGATCAACTGCCCCGAATCTGGTTACTCTTGAGCATAACGGTTGTTTCCGTGTAGAGCGAGAGGGTTTTTCGGACACCGGGCTTGCGAGTTAGCTGAAGACGCGCGAGGCATCTGCAGAGGCTTTTTCTGACTGGCAAGATTTTTCGCGTTGTGCGGCTCAGCGGGCTATTGCACGAGGCCCTGGAGCCTGCGGTGTAGTGCATCCACCTGGGCGTGCAGTGCTTGCAGTGATCCATCGTTAATGATGACCTCATCTGCCGCTTGGCGCCGTTGCGCGTCACTGGCCTGCACATCGGTGATGGCTCGAAAATCTTCTGCTGAAAGGCCACTGCGCTCGCCGACCCGCTGGGCACGTAGCGCTGCAGGAGCCTCAATAACCAGCACAAAGTCAAAATCAGTCGCCTGACCGGTTTCTATCAGTAGTGGGATCGAGAATACGACATAGGGTGCGTCAAGGGTGCTTGCGGCTTCATTCATGCGTTTGCGTATTTCAGGATGCAAAATTGCCTCAAGTTGCTTGCGCTTGCCTTCGTCGGCAAAGACCATCTGTCGCAGTGCGGCCCGATCCAAATTGCCTGAAGCGTTGAGGATGCCCGGGCCAAAAACTTTAGCGATCTGTGCGACCGCTGGTTCTTTGGCGCGGGTAGCCTGGTGAGAGAAATCATCCGCATCCAGAACCGGTACGCCCAGGGCGGACAGGTGTTGAGTCACCGCGGTCTTGCCGCTGCCAATCCCGCCAGTCAGTGCAATCTTCAGCATCGGCCTACGCTAGAGCCCAGCGATGTTGAGATAAATCGTATTCCATTTTTGCCCCCACAACAGCGCCAGCCAGCCTGCTCCCACCAGGAAAGGCCCAAAAGGCAAGGGTTCGCTGCGTTGATGGCGGCGCAGCAGGATCAATGTGATCCCGATAGCAGCGCCCACGCCTGCACTCAACAGAATAACCAGCGGCAACAGTTGCCAGCCCAGCCAGGCGCCAAGGGCTCCCAGTAACTTGAAATCACCGTAGCCAAATCCTTCACGCCCGGTCAGCGCCCGGTATGCATGGTATACCGCCCAGAGTATGCCGTAGCCGGATACTGCGCCAATCAGTGCGGACAGCGGATCAGTAAAACCACCGATGGTGTTAACCAATAGTCCCACCGCCAGCAGCGGCAGGGTAATCCGGTCCGGCAACAGAAAATGCTCAAGGTCGATAAAGGCTAGTGCAATCAGCGCCCAGGTTAGTACTAGCGCGGCAACAGTGGACCACTGTGGCCCTAATATCAGAACCACCACCAGTGATAACAAGGCGGTAAGTGCCTCGACCAGAGGATAGCGTAAAGAGATACCCGTTCTACATGCCCGACAGCGCCCACGTAGTAGCAGGTAACTCAGTAGAGGCAGATTCTCCCACCAGCTCAGCGTATGCTCGCAACTTGGGCAGTGTGAGGGCGGCCAGGCAATTCCAGGGGGCGCCGCGGCACCTTGCTCATCTTTTTCCCACTGCCAGTGTATTTGCCTTGGCAGGCGCACGATCACGACGTTGAGAAAACTGCCTATGAGCAAAGAAAACACTACCGTGATAATCGACAGTATCAAATCTCGTTCCAGCATCAAGGCCAGTTCGGCGCCCACCTTTGTTTAGCCAGTCACGTGGGCTGGCTTTAGACCACCGACCCCATTTTAAAGATAGGCAGATACATGGCAACCACCAGGGTGCCGACGATGATGCCGAGCACGGAGATCATGATGGGCTCAATGAGTTTGCTCATGTTATCCACTGATTCGCGGACCTCGCGCTCGTAAAACTCCGCTCCTTTATCGAGCATTTTCTCCAGTTCACCGGATTCCTCACCGGTTGAGGTCATCTGCAGAATCATGGCCGGGAACAAACCAGTCTCCGCCATTGCCACAGAAAGGGCCTGGCCGGTACTGACCGATTCGCGGATCTCCAAGCAGGCGTCATGGTAGACACGGTTACCGGTGGCGCCAGCAACCGATTCGAGCCCCTCGACCAGCGGTACGCCGGAGCCGAACATAGTTGCCAGGGTACGTGCGTAGCGCGAAATCGAGGCCTTGCGCAGGATCCCGCCGAAAACCGGCAAGCGCAACGACAGGCGATCGACCCCATGGCGCATAGCAGGCGAGCGGCGATAGGTCATAGACATTGCCATGAAGGTGCCGACGATAACGACAAATACCTGTATCCAGTAATCCCGAAAGCTTTTGGATAGATCAATCACCGCCGCAGTCAGTCCAGGGAGGCTGGCGCCAAACCCGGCGAATAGATCCTCAAACTGGGGAATAACAAACACCAGCAGCAGTACGGTGACGACAAAGCCCACCACCATAACGGCTGCCGGATACCACATGGCGCCTTTAACCTTGGATTTGATCTCCTCCAGGTTTTCCATGTAGGTGGCGACTTTGTCCATCAGGTCGTCCAGGTTGCCGGAGCGCTCACCTACGGCCACAAGGCTGGTATAAAGCTCGTCGAACTGGCGGGGAAACTTTGCCAACGCTTCGCTCAGGTTGGTACCGCTCTCTACGTCGGCACGAATGCGGTCAAAGACATCCCGAATCCCCGGGTGATCGGTGCCGACGGCGATGGCCTTGTATGATTGGGCGATCGGAATACCTGCGCCCAGCATGGTGGCTACCTGTCGGCTGGCAATGGAAATATCTTTGGGTTTAATCTTCTTGCTAAAAAGCGGTTTGGGTTTCTTGCGAATCGTTTTGGCGCTGATGCCTTCACGGCGCAGGGTACTACGCACAAAAGCAGGCCCCTGAGCTTCCAGTTCACCCGAGACTTTCTTGCCCCGACGGTCGGTGCCCGACCAGGTGAAGGTTGCCAGTTTTTTTTCGGCTTTAGCGACCAAGAGCTCAGGCGCTGGTGACTCGCAGCACTTCATCTAGGCTGGTGATGCCCGAGCGCACTTTGACCAGTCCGGCCTGGCGTAGGGTCATTACACCCTCGGCCGCAGCTTGTTGCTCGATTTGATCCTGGCCGGCATTACGGATAATCAGGCTGGTAACGGCTTCACTGACAGGCATCACCTGAAAGATCCCAGTCCGCCCCTTGTAACCACCAGTGCATTCGTCACAGCCGTTAGGCCCAAACAACTCTAGTTTCTTGTGATCTCCCGACGGTGAGAACCCGGCGCTGAGCAGCACCTCTTCAGGGTATTTGGTCGGTTTTCGGCAGGTTTTACAAAGTCGGCGG
Organism: Arenicellales bacterium; assembly: GCA_028825345.1. Taxonomy (GTDB): domain Bacteria; phylum Pseudomonadota; class Gammaproteobacteria; order Arenicellales; family UBA868; genus UBA868. The sequence continues at coordinate 11,000 of JAPKAJ010000041.1, forward strand.
ATCAGTCGCTGTGCCATGATCAGGTGGACTGAAGACGCGACGTTGAAAGGCTCTACGCCCATATTCAATAGCCGGACCACTGTGGCTGGTGCATCGTTGGTGTGCAGGGTAGACAGCACCAGGTGCCCGGTTTGCGAGGCTTTCACCGCGATATCAGCGGTTTCTAGGTCGCGAATCTCGCCAACCATAATGATATCTGGGTCCTGTCGCAAAAAGGAGCGTAGCGCTGTGGCAAAGGTCAGGCCGGCTCTTTCATTGATATTGACCTGATTAATGCCCTCAAGGTTGATTTCGATGGGGTCCTCGACACTGCTGATATTGACCACCGGCGAATTCAGAGTGGACAGGGCTGAGTACAGCGATATTGTCTTGCCACTGCCGGTAGGCCCGGTGACCAGTATCATGCCATAGGGTTTACGGATTGCGGTTTCGTAAAGGCTGAATTGCTCGGGTTCCAGTCCCAACGCTTCCAGTCCCAGATCGCTACCGCTGCTGTCAAGCACGCGGATGACGACTTTTTCGCCAAACTGGGTGGGTAGCGTACTGACGCGAAAATCGATCTGGTGGTCCTTGGACAATCGCAGTTTCATCCGCCCGTCCTGGGGCATCCGCCGTTCAGCGATATCCAGGCGTGACAGTATCTTGATACGCGCTGTGATTCTGGCGCTGAGGGATAGTGGCGGGGTTGCGATTTCGTGGAGTACACCATCGAGTCGGTACCGAATTCGGAGTTTTTCTTCATACGGCTCGATGTGTATGTCGGATGCTTTTTGGCGGATCGCATCCATGAAAATTTTGTTTACAAAGCGCACCACCGGGGTATCGACCTCGGCATCTTTGGCGTCCGGGATTTTGGAATCTTCTCCAGCTATGCTGTCGAGGTTGTCATCCTGATTCAGGTCGGCCAGTTCTGAACTGATGCCGCTGACAATGTCATGGATAACCTTGTTGAGCAGATCCACATCAACCAGGATGGCCTCTACGCCAAAACCGGTCTGAAAGGTAAAGGCATCGAGCCCGGTAATATCGGCAGGATCAGATACGGCGAGAAAGACCTTTGAGTCGCGTTGAAAAAGTGGAAGCACCTCGTGAGTTTCCAAAAAGCGGGTATCGACTAAATCCAACGGTCGCTGGCTAAGATCGAACGCCGCCAGATCCATCAGTGGCATGCCTGATTCCTCGGAGGCGCAGCACAGTAATCGCCCGCGGTCGATCTCTGGTTGGGCCAGGGCTTCACGCAAAAAAGAGTGGTGATGTTTTTGCGAGGCATCATGAATCTCACGTGAACGCTCGCGGGTGACTAATTGGCGCTCCACCACGCGACGTGCCAGCCCACTTAAAGTGGCGCCCCTGACGGCAATCGAGTATGCGGCTTGGCTGTTTTCCATAACAAGTATCTGGTGGTGTCGCCCAGGGGAGAAGGCCTGGTAGAGTTAACCCTTTAAAATAGGCCGCCAAGCGATCTTCGCACTATAAATATAAATGAAACTGTAACAGATTATCTCAACGAAAGTGCAGCGATAGAGCCTCAGCCTTAGATAAACGTGCTGTTAAGTGTGATCGCTGTCACACTGACCGCATCCCTTGGCTGAATAGAATATAAGTTACACTACAACGAGTTCCAGATGAACAAAGGAAGGGAAATTAAATGAAACAAACGAGTAACAGGACTGATAGAAAACAGGGTGGTTTTACTTTAATCGAGTTGATGATCGTGGTAGCGATCATCGGCATTCTGGCGGCGATCGCGATACCGGCTTATACAACGTATACGCAAAAAGCCAGATTCACTGAGGCGGTGTTGGCGGCTTCGGCTTTGAAAACTGATGTGGTCACTTACATTCAAACTAATGGTTTAACCGTCCTGACTGCTGCAGACAGTGGTGCAGGCTCGATTCCAGCCGTTGTCGCCGCAACAGCCACCGTAAATGGCAGTTCAGTGACTGATGGCGTAATCACCATCACCTGGGCCACTGATGGTACGGCACTGTCGACGTTAACCTATATCTTTTCTCCTGATAGTGCGACATCGCCAATTTCATGGGCGGCCACAGGCACCGGGTGTGATGCGAATTATTGCTAGCGCACCAAATCATTTTTAGAAAACGCCCTCTTCGGAGGGCATCTTTTTAGCCACAACTTTGAGCATCTGGATTCAATCAGAAGCAGTATAGGTCAGCCGCTATGGGCCTTGTAATCATGACAAGTTGGCGCTTACTCAGGCG
>JAPKAJ010000284.1 GCA_028825345.1 Arenicellales bacterium
GGTGCGTACGATTTGCGCCGATCCAAATCCTGAAGGGACCGGGTTGGTTGAGGAAACGGTCAATTGTGATTTTGCGCGCGCTTATCCGGCACGGGTACAGCCGTTTGTGCCCGGATCCTGTCTGAAAGTGCCCTTAGCAGCAGATAGCCAGTTGCCTGACTCGTTTACGGTGACCGCAATGATTTGGCCAACGAGGCCTGGACAAGGGGCTCAGGCAGTGGTTTCAGTGGGGGCGGCAGAATCTGGGTGTGCATTTTTCTTAGGTCTGGACGGCGCCGGTAAACCCAGGGCTGCTATCAGGATGGCCGATCACAACTGGATCGAATGTGTGCTGGACAATCCGATCGCTGATCGTTACTGGGTCCGGCTCTCGGCCAGCGTCAGCCATTCAGAAGGTTTGCTGACTCTGCGTTGTAGTGGTGATCAGTTCACTGAAGCTTCGCACGCAGAAATCAGCGGGTCGAGCGCGCTGAAGTTGGAAATGATGGACAGCCTGATGGTTGCGGCGTCCGAAAAGACCGAGCGACAGATGCACTTCAACGGCAAGATAGACAGTCCGACGATTTATATGGGACAGCTGAATCTGGATATGCTGGAAGCGCAAACCAGCGGTGTTCCGGTGTTTGCTTGCTGGGATTTTTCACGCGACATATCCAGTTGTCGTGTTGTCGATACAGGCCCCCACCAGTTGAGCGGCGAGCTGGTGAATTTTCCCGCTCGCGCAATGACGGGAGCCAACTGGGATGGTACTGAGATGTGTTGGCGACACTTGCCGAACCAGTACGGCGCGATCCATTTTCATGAAGATGACATTTACGACTTCGAGTGGGAAACAGATTTTGCGTTTGCGGTACCTGACGATCTTCAATCCGGGGTCTACGGTATTCGACTCGAGCAGGGAGAACAGCATGACACGATCCCACTGTTTGTCTGTCCGCCTCGCCAAAAACGGACTGCCCGATTATGCGTCTTGGTGTCGACCTTTACCTACACGGTCTATGGTAACCATGCCCGACCTGACTACGAGCCTTCTTGGCTCGACAAAAACGAGGCCTGGAATGCCTACCCCTGGAATCCCGCCGAGTATCCACACTATGGGTGCTCTACCTACAATTTTCACCTGGACCGCAGTGGTATCTGCCATGCCAGCCATCGCCGGCCATTATTCAATCTGAGACCTGGTTATCTCACATTCGGTGCAAACGCGTGCTCAGGATTGCGCCATTTTCAGGCCGACAGCCACCTGACAGCCTGGCTGGAAAATCAGGGTTATGCCTACGATGTTATTACCGACAAGGAGTTGCATGATGAAGGTGTGGCTGTACTGAGTGGATATGCTGCGGTGACGACAGGATCTCATCCCGAGTACCACACGGCCCAGACACTCGATGCGTTGCAGCAGTATCGCGACCAGGGCGGTCACCTCGCCTATCTGGGCGGGAATGGGTTTTATTGGCGTGTTGCGATCCACCCCGAGAACAGTTCGCTCATTGAAATCCGCAGAGCCGAAGGTGGCATACGGGCTTGGGCAGCGGAACCCGGCGAGTACTACAACGCTTTTGATGGCCAATATGGTGGCTTGTGGCGTCGCAACGGACGACCACCGCAAGCCCTAGCGGGTGTCGGATTCTCGTCTCAGGGTCGGTTTTTCGGTTCCTACTATCGCCGTACTCCCGACAGCTACGATCAACGTTTCAGCTGGATGTTCGAAGGCATAACCGATGAACTGATTGGTGATTTTGGCTTCAGCGGCGGTGGTGCAGCTGGATTCGAACTCGATCGCTATGACCGCTACCTGGGCTCACCAGAAAACGCTGTGGTGATCGCCTCGTCCGAGAACCACAATGATACTTTCGTTCTGGTTCCTGAAGAGCAACTCACTCATATCACCAACTGGCCAGGAGTGCCGAACGAGGAACTGATTCGCGCTGACATGCTGTACTTTGATACACCTTCAGGTGGTGCAGTGTTCTCAACTGGTTCAATCACTTTCTGCGGTAGCCTGCCTTACAATGATTTCGACAATAATATTTCAAGGCTGATGAGAAACATTTTTAACAAGTTTCTAGACAGTTGACACGATCGGCCATAAAACCAGCAAGATCAGTGCAGCTCGCGTGTTGCCCGTTTTGTAAATAGCGTTGTGACAACGATGCGCCCCGCTCAAGGCGCCGCATCTGCCAAAAGCAAATTACTATTCCTGATTGGGGGGCAGGTTATCGGGTGGCGCGCAGCAGATACTGGTATTGTGCAGACCATGATGAAGGAACCGAAACCGCTGAGACAACTCTGAACGAAAAACCCTGTTTGGAACTTTAAGTCATCATGCCCGCAACACTCACAGAAAAGACTATTGCCCGTGCCGCGGGTCGGCATAAAGTTGCTCCAGGAGAGATCGTCACTTATTCGGTCGATCTTGCCATGGGGCATGATGGCGGGTTTGTTCTGCACCTCAAAAAAGAAACTGACGCACTCGGCGAATAAAGAGCATTGAACAATGACCAAACACTTAAATCTCGAAAAACAGTTATCCGGCGACAGTATTGTTGTGGCGCCGGGTATATTCGATGCCCTGGGTGCGGTGCTGGTAGAGCAGGCTGGGTTTCATTCTGCCTATCTTTCCGGGGCCTCCATCGCCTATACCCGCTTTGGACAGCCAGACATCGGCCTGGTCAGCATGAGCGAAGTCGCAGATGTGTTATCGGCGATTACCGAACGCTCCAGCCTTCCTATCATCGTCGATGCCGACACCGGATTCGGTAACGCCCTTAATGTCATGCGCACGGTGCGCCTGTTCGAAAACATTGGGGCGGCAGCCATCCAGTTAGAAGATCAAACTTTGCCGAAGCGATGTGGACATCTGGCTGGCAAGACGCTGGTGCCTACTGGAGAAATGGTGGGCAAGATCAAGGCCGCACTGGATGCACGGTGTAGCACCGAAACACTGATCATCGCACGTACCGATAGTATTGCCACTGAAGGCTTTGCCTCTGCGACCGAGCGTGCCGAGCACTATCTGGAAGCCGGCGCTGATGTACTTTTTATCGAGGCCCCGCAAACACAAGACCAGATGCATGCCATCTCCAAGCAGTTCAGCGGCCGTATTCCTTTGTTGGCAAATATGGTTGAAGGCGGCAAAACGCCCCATAAAACCGCTTCAGAGCTTGAAGCTTTAGGTTTTTCATTGGTTATATTTCCCGGCGGTATGGTGCGCGTGATGGCCTACACTGCGCAGGCCTATCTGGCCAGCCTGAGCGAACATGGCTCGACACTGCCATTTCGGGAGCAGATGCTGGATTTCGACCGCCTCAACGAA
>JAPKAJ010000285.1 GCA_028825345.1 Arenicellales bacterium
CCGAAACCGAAGCCGTGGTGAAAGGTCAGACAGCCGCGGGTTCCGGCAAGCCAGCAATTGTCGAAACCGGTCTACGGGTCATCGTACCAGCATTCATCAATGTTGGTGACCGGATAAAGGTCAGCACCGAGTCCGGCGAGTACATGGAGCGCGCCGATCACTGAGCGGTTCCAAGCTCCGGGTTGATGACCCGCTCTTTCGCATTGATCAGCATCTGCCCGTTGGGGCCTGGAATATCTCGCAGCTGCATCTTCTCGATGCGGGCCTGAGTTTTCTCATCCCGAGGTGAAAGATGGGCGCTATCTAGCACAAAATCGATCGCGGGTTGATCATTGCACAACAACATCATGTCGCATCCAGCGGTATGTGCCTTCAATACTCGCTCGGCTGGGTCTGTCACTTCACTTAGGGCTCCCATCATAAGATCATCTGAGAAGATCAAACCGGTGAAACGCAAACGTTCTCGAAGTTCTTGGCGAAGCCACTTGGGCGATAAGGTCGCAGGCAAATCATCCACCGCACTAAAGCCCACGTGGCAGGTCATGATCCCTCCAAACAGATCCGAGTCTAGGTCTTGGTAAACCATGGTGTCGGTTAATTGGATTTCATTTAGCAAGCGGTGATCCCGGGGGAAATCAAGGTGGGGGTCCTCGATGACCCCACTATGGCCAGGAAAATGCTTGGCTACCGCGCGCATCCCGCACAATTTCATGCCCAAGGCAAGCTGGGAACCCAGCAACCGGACAATATTGGGATTTTTATGGAACGCCCTTTCCCCAATGGCCTTGTTAACGCTTGCCAGATCCAGAACTGGGGCAAAACTAAAATCAACCCCGACTGCGGCGAGTTCGCTAGCGAGGACAGTGCCAACGGCCCGGGCCCAACAACATGCCCGATCAGGATCACGGTCGTAAAGATCGCCTATTAGCCTCAGCGCTGGCAAGCGAGTAAAGCCTTCAGTAAAACGCTGCACCCTTCCGCCCTCCTGGTCTACAGCGATAAGAAGCGGTAAGGACTTGGCGGATCGAATATCCCGAGTCAGCTCCGTAAGTTGTGCCGGACTAACATAGTTTCGTGCAAAAAGGATAACCCCACCCACCGCTGGGTGACTCAAACGCTCGCGAGTGAGCGAATCGAGAGTCTGGCCCTCAATGCTGATCATCAGGGCGCCAATCACAGCACAACTCGCCGATAATGATTCACGCTGTTATCTTAGGGAGATTTCGACCGATTTGTTTCAGTAACCCCTTTCCAGCCGATTCAACCAGATCGATCACCAATGCAAAACCGTCTGAGTGACCAAAGTACGGATCTGGAACTGATTGCCCCTCGCGCCCATCTGCATAGTCCAGAAACAGCCCTACTCTCGAATGGCTGTCGGAAGGTTGCATTTTCTGCAAATAAGTAAGGTTCTCACGGTCCATCGCCAAAACGTAATCGAAATAACCAAAATCACTGGCCTTGATCTGCCGCCCCACCTGTCCGGAGAGATCAAACCCCCGCTCCAAAGCCGCCGCGCACGCTCGTATGTCGGGCGACTCTCCTTCGTGATAAGCATAGCAGCCGGCCGAATCCACCAGAATCCGATTGGATAAGCCGGCCGCTTGAACCTGGGCGCGAAAGATACCTTCGGCAGTGGGGGACCGGCAAATATTGCCCAGGCAGACAAAAAGGACTGCAACCGAAACCAATGGCTCGGGGGCCATCAGTCCTGCCTTCGGAACTGATGGATGGTTCGCTCAAGATCTTCAACGGTATCCACCCCGGGACCGGGAGCCGCCTTCGCCTCACAGACCGCGATCTTGTCGCCGTGCCACAGCACCCGCAATTGTTCGAGCTTTTCCAGTTCTTCCGGTGGGCACGATGGCCGACCGGTAAAGACACTTAAATAGGCAAGCCTATAGGCGTAGATCCCTATGTGTCGGCGAATATGTGACCATGGCACCGCTTCACTGCCCGTCTCGCCAGTCGGTTGGTAATGTGGGATCGGCGAGCGCGAAAAGTAAATTGCATGCCCGGATTGATCGGTTACCACCTTAACGACTGATGGATCGTGGTACTGCTCGCGGTCATCCAGGGAGCAGCAGGCTGTCGCCACGCTCGCTTCTTGATCCTCTATTAGTAACTGCGCCACCTGGTCGACCAGTATTCCGGGCATGTCCGGCTCATCACCTTGAACATTCACTACAATATGATCTGGAGCAAGACCAAGGCATACTGCAGCCTCGGCCACCCGGTCGGTCCCGCTCGCATGGGTGACGCCAGTTAAGCAAACCTCGCCGCCGAAATCCTCCACCGCGCGAACAATACCCTCATCGTCAGTCGCGACGACGATTCTTTGTGCCTGACTTTTCTGTACGGCCTCATAGGTCCGTTGGATCAGAGGCTTACCATCGACATCCCGCAAGGGCTTACCAGGCAATCTTTTGGACCCAAATCGCGCCGGGATAATTACTGTGAACTCAGCTGTCATGGATTGGTCTCTTCAGTAATTCATCTAGGTTGCTCAGTAGTTCCTGTGGGATTGTTACAACCTGTTTCACCGCCCACCAGTTCTCTTGGGCAAAGGACTCACATTTGACAGCATCTTTGGCCGTCATTAACACCGGGCTCTCAGGGGTTTGCGGTATATCACCTACTTGAAAAGCATGGTGATCCGAAAAGGCCTTCTCTTCGATCTGCAGCCCCAAGTTACGTAAAGTTGAAAAAAATCGTTCGGGCTGATGAATTCCAGCAACAGCAACAAGGGGTACTCCAGAGAATTCAGATAACTCTACCTCCTCACCCGAAACCAGGTTACGGGCCACTGACGCGTTGACGCTCATTGGGTACTCGCCTTCTTCAGGTTGCCCACCGCGGCGCACCCGAATATCAACACGTTCAAGACGCCTTAGTGGTTCGCGAAGCGGGCCTGCTGGCAGCAACAGGCCGTTGCCGTGGCCGGTCACGCCATCGATTACCGCTATTTCAATCATTCGTCCAAGGGACAGGTGTTGCAAACCATCATCGGCTATCACGAGATTGACGTCGGTTTCCTGTAGTAGTCTATCGACCGCCTTGGCTCTTTTGTGGGCAATTACTACCGGTACCCCGGCCTCCCGGGCAATAAGTACCGGTTCATCGCCCACCAAAAAAGGATCGGTCGTTGCAGTCACTGTTATGGGGCCTTCCGAGGTTCCGCCGTACCCACGACTTACGACTCCCGGACGCCAACCTTTGGCTAGTAAACCTCGTGCTAACTCTATAACCAACGGCGTTTTTCCTGACCCGCCGACCGTCAGGTTTCCTACCACCAATACCGGTACATTCCA
>JAPKAJ010000286.1 GCA_028825345.1 Arenicellales bacterium
GGTGCAGCAGGTCAGCGGCATGTTCGCGCGCCTCGCGCGAATTTAAGACCTTGCCATAGGCTAATAAAGGCTGGGATACGGCATCATCCACTCGACGGCGAGGGTTGAGTGCTGCGCGCGGCTCCTGAAAGATAATCTGCATGCGATCGCGGATTGGACGAAGTTCTGGTTCAGACACCCTGGTGATATCTCGCCCTTGAAATAAAAGGGTGCCCGAAGTCGGGCGTAGCAGTCGCACCAGGGTGCGCCCAAGTGTGGTTTTGCCCGAGCCTGATTCACCGACAATGCCCAGACATTGTCCTGCACTGGCGCGCAGATTGATTTCCCGAAAAATGGGCGTCAACGGCGCGGCACGAAAATTCCGTTTTGCAGCCATGTTTGGCAGCGAAACGCTGAGCCTGGTGGCGGCGATGACTTCAGTTTCTTCTTTGGCGGTCATACGCGCGCGCTTCACGTTGCAGTTGAAGCTGGAGACTTTCTGCAACAGGAGTCAACTCCCGCAACGGTCGATCGTAGCGGGGGATCGCCGCCAGCAGTGACCGGGTATAGGCATGCGAAGGCGTGCAAAATACCTCAGCGACGTTACCCTGTTCGAGGATCATGCCACTGTGCATCAGGCTGACCCGGTTACATATTTTTGCAACGACGCCAAGGTCATGTGTGATAAATAGGATTGTCGTCCCGTGTTGTTTTTGCAGGTCCTGGATCAGGCACAATACCTGTCGCTGTACCGATACATCCAGCGCTGTGGTTGGTTCATCTGCAATGATGATTTGTGGCTTAGTACTGAATGCCATAGCAATCAGGGCTCTCTGACGCATCCCCCCGGACAGCTGATGTGGGTACTGCTGCAGCACTTGCGCGGGATTCTTGATCTTGACCTCGTGTAACAGACCCTCGGCCTGATCGAGCATATCGCGGGCCCGGCCCGTTTGGTTCAGGCGCAGGATCTCTGACATCTGTTTTCCGATCTTTTTTACCGGATTCAGCGATGTCATGGGATCCTGGGGTATCAGACTGATATGGGCCCGGCGGCGAGCGGCAGATCGTCCTTTGATTTTTCCTGGCAGGGGCCTGGTCGGGTAATCAATTGAACCCTCAGTAATCCTTGCCCTTGGCGGCAGAATCTCAAGGATGGCACGGCCCAGCATGCTTTTACCGGCCCCTGACTCACCAACCAGGCCATGGATTTCTCCGGCCCGCAGATCCAGGTTGATGCCACGAAGGATGGGCACAGCATCCTTGGGGTTGTCTATGGTCAGATGTAGATTCTTAATGACAAGCGCACTACTCACTGACGGGTCTCCGGGTCAATCACTTCCTTTATGCCATCACCGAGCGCATTCAGGCTCAAAACGGACAGTACAACGCAAGCGACGGGTAATCCCAAAAGCCACGGAACCTGATGTATGTATTGCCTGCCTTCCTGTATGAGGTTTCCCCAGGTCGGCGTATCCGAGGCAACGCTCAGCCCCACAAAGCTCAATATCGTTTCGACCACAATAGCGATACCCATTTCCAGTGTCAGCAGCACTATCAGAAGCGGGATCAGGTTAGGCAGGACTTCTTGAATAAGGATTCGAAATCTTGTCAGGCCGATAGTGATGCCTGAGGCAACGTAATCCCGCTCTTTTTGAACCATGGTTTCGGCGCGGATCACGCGACAAAACCGGGTCCAGTCAATAATGACAATGGCGATAATTACGGCATGCAATCCGGCGCCGATGACGGCGACCAGAACGATCGAAAGCAGCACCGCCGGAAAGGACATCCAGATGTCGACCGCGCGGGATATCAACATATCGGTTTTTCCGCCGTAGAACCCGGCAAGCATGCCAAGCGTCGTGCCCAAAAGGGCGGCGAGGGTGGCTGCAACCAATGCCACGATCAGTGCGGTACGAGTTCCGTAAATCAGCCGCGACGCAACATCACGCCCGAGAGTATCCGTGCCAAGGAGAAATGCCGGATCCCCGCTTTCTTGCCAGGAAGGTGGCAGGAAAGACGCCAGCAGGTCCTGTTCCAAAGGATCATGAGGTGCCAGCCATGGCGCCATCAAGGCCACTGCAATCATCAGGCCCAAAATTCCCAGTCCAAATACTGCCCGCGGCTCATGGAGAATGCGATAAGTGATCGGCAGGTCGGCTCGTCCTTCAATCATGTCGTAATCTTGGATCGAGGAAAGTAATGAAAAGATCAATCAGAAGATTCACTGCTATGAAGAGTACAGCGAAGGTCAGAACCAGGCCCTGGATCAGCGGGAGATCCCGGTTAATAACAGCATCAATCGCCATGTTGCCGATTCCTGGATAACCGAAAATGCGCTCGACCAATACCGTGCCGCCGATGAGAAAGGTGAACTGAACGCCACTCAGTGCAGTCGCCGGGACCAGTGCATTTCGCAGAGCTTGACTGTAGATTACTCTGAGGCGCCCAAAGCCGCGGGTCCGCGCCAGGGTAACGTACTCGCGGTTCATCTCAGCGTTCAGGCAGGACTTTAGAACCCTCGCCGTGATTGCCATCAGTGGCAGAGCAAGCGAGACCGCTGGCAGAACCATGTGATGCAGAACGGATCTTGTTACCTCCAGCTGACCACGGAGTAAACTTTCGATCAGATAAAAATTAGTCCAGCTATCAAACGAGATAGTAAGATCCATACGGCCGAAAATCGGCATCACCGGGATCGCCACGCCTAGTATCAGGATCAGTGAAAGGGCCCAGAGAAAATCGGGAATAGCCACGACGATCCCGATAAAGCCGTCCACAATTCGCTCTGGCCATCGGCCCCGCCAGAACGTGCCCTTAAGCGCCAGTGCCAGGGCAAGACTCACCGCAATCAACATCGCAAACAACACGAGTTCGATCGTGACGGGGAGTCTGCCGGCAATGAGTTCGCCTACGTTCTGGCGCAGGCTGATTGATGTGCCCAGATCTCCGGTCATCAACTGCCCCAGATAGATGACAAACTGACGTAGCAGAGAATGGTCAAGGCCGTAATGGGCTCGTAACTGGGCGATGTCGGCTTCTGTTGCGCCAGGGCCCGTCATCATGGCAATGGGGTCACCTGGAACCACGCGCAACAGCACAAAAGTGATGGTCACTGCGCCGGCCAGTGTGGGCACGGCCAACAGCAAGCGGTTAAGAAGGTAGGAGGAACTCATTAGGGCCTGACAGGGATAACGCCCGATAACAGCGAAAAGTCCTGAGCCTCAGCCAGCGCGACCGGCTGTTGAGGCTCAGGACGAAGGGGCCCAGATCAGACTTTAGGCTTAGTCGTAAAGGGCAATACGTAATTGGCTACATGCGGTG
>JAPKAJ010000287.1 GCA_028825345.1 Arenicellales bacterium
ATAAAACAGATCGTATGAAATAGGGTTAAGGACAATACTCGGTGGCATGAGATCGCCATAGGCTTGCGTTATAGCATCAAGTCAGTTCATGGCGGACCAACACCATTAGGTCTGGTCTATAACCCCGCCGCCAAGAACGCGCTCGTTATCGTAAAGTACCAGTGACTGCCCGGGTGTTGGAGCACGTTGCAGATCATCGAACACCACCTCGATACGATCCGGAGTGTTTGATTGCACAGTGCATGGCTGATCGGTCTGGCGGTAGCGGGTCTTGGCCTGACAGCGCAATGGCCAGTTCTTTGGGGCGCCGTTAATCCAGTGCATTTCGTGCACTGCAACCGATTGCCTCATCAGCGCCGGGTGATCATGTCCCTGAATTACGGTAAGTACGTTGTGTTCCATATCTTTGCCGGCGACATACCAGGGCTCACCGGGCCCGCCGATATCCAGGCCCTGGCGCTGTCCCAGGGTATAAAACCAAAGACCCTGGTGCTCACCGACGACCTCACCTTCAAGGTTTTGGATTCTGCCAGGTGTCACCGGCAGGTAGCGGGCGAGAAATTCATTAAAGCGCCTTTCTCCTATGAAACAAATACCGGTACTGTCTTTTCGCTGGGCATTTGGCAACCCAAGGGCGGTCGCTTCTTCTCGGACATCGGTTTTTTTCAACTCCCCTAGGGGAAACAAAGTCGGGGCGAGAGCGCTTTGGCCTAACGCATGCAGAAAGTAGGACTGATCCTTGGAAAGATCCTGTGCTTTATTGAGAAAGAATGCGCCACTGGATTCTTCGATACGTGCATAGTGCCCAGTTGCAATCCTCTCGCTGCCAAGATGCTGGGCGTAGGACAAAAATTCCTTGAATTTGATTTCCCGGTTACACAATACGTCCGGGTTAGGTGTGCGCCCGGCCCGGTATTCGCGCAAAAAAATGGCAAAGACCCGCTCCCAGTATTCATGCGAGAAATTAACGGTCCGCAGGGGTATATCCAGTGCATCACTGACTTGAGTTGCCATGGCAAGGTCTTCGCGTGCCGCGCAGTACACCTCGTCATCGTCCTCTTCCCAGTTCTTCATGAACAGGGCTGTGACATTCCAGCCGTCCTGTTTTAGGTGTGAAGCCGCTATCCCGGAATCCACACCCCCGGATAGCCCGACCACGACAGAACCCTTGGTATTTGTCACTTTGGCTGGTAAAGCGTCCGCCGCCGCGATGACTCAGTCTGCTCTGCTAAAAAGCATGATGCGCGCTTCTGTGAGATCTTCCCACTCAGCGCTGCGGGCAATATAAGGAAGCATGCCGTTATCCTGGAACCAACTGTCTATGACGAAACGCTCGCCGGTGGCGACCTCCTGCAGTTGGCCGGCCCAGTGCGCATCGAAGCCGCCACTGCGGTAAGCGCGGCCCATCACATGGTGCCAGCGCAGGTGACCCTGCGATTCAAACAGATGCATATAGGTGGTGACGTTCAGTGACTCATCAATACAATCAAGCTGACCGGGAAAGCTAGGATTTTTTTCCAGGTTCAAGCCTTTGTCGCGATGAGTCGGGGTGTGGCGACCCACAACAACTTCCATCCAGCCAATCGCCCGGCGTAGCTGTTCACGTTCGCCAGCCGCGCTGGTAGCGCCAGGATAGAACCAGCCAATGATACTGTGCCATTCAGTCTGAGAAAGCGTTACCGTTTGACGGGTTTTACAACTAAAGTTGTAGCAGATCTCAATTTCCTGCGCGCTGGCTGCACCAGTGAGTACCAGTGCCCAAAGGATCAGTAGGATTTGAAAAGTGCGGCGTGTTAAGAGAAGGTAAGGTCGCATGAAACGCTAAGGACGAAGTGACTGACCGGGAAATTATAAACCAGTGCTGCGCGGAAAATTTCAGGTTACCGGTTGTGGCAAAGGGCGTCAGCCATTAATAGTGCTATCGAGGTGGCCGGAAAAACCCGGCGCCATCATATCGAGGAACTGGCGTGCTGGTGGCGAAAGATATTTACGCTTTCGCAGCACTACGCCGTAACTGCGATTTGGAAAGAACCGGTCGAGTGGTATCTGGGCAACTTTTTCGTCACCTTCGAGGCAGATGGCGGTGACGATGGAAATGCCCAGGCCTATCTCGACATACTTCTTGATGACTTCCCAGCCGCCGGCTTCGAGCGTAACCGAATAATCGACTTGGTGCTGAGCGAAAACCATTTCAACCAGTCGCCAGGTTGCCAGGTGACGCGGGGGCAGAATCAGACCGTGGGGGCCGATATCTTGCAGTTTGATGTTGGCGGCACGCTTGCCCGCGAGGGGGTGATCCAGTGGCGTGATCAGCATAGTTTTGAAATCAAAAATCGGTCGGTAACTGATATCCTCGGGAACCTCGAGCATGGACCCCACAGCAAAGTCCGCCTCGTCGGCACGGAGCATCGTCATGCCATCACGGCCAGTTACGTTATGCAATTTGATTCGCACTCCAGGATAGGCGTTGGCAAAACGTTTGATCGGCTCTGGTAACAGGTAAAGAATAGTGGACTCACCCGCCGCAATATTGATCTCACCAGAATTGAGGTTACCTAATTCACTGGCAAAGGAATCGGCAATACCGTCGATACCCTGTACCAGCGGCTGGGCCAGCTCGAGCAGGGCTTCTCCCTGGGATGTCAGGCGGATTCTCGGCCCGCGACGCTCAAAAAGCGCCACGTCGAGCTCACGCTCAAGAGCCTGAACCTGCAAAGATACTGAAGGTTGGCTTAAAAATAGTTGCTCAGCGGCCCGAGAGATGCTGCCAAGGCGAGCCGAATAGCAAAAAGCGCGTAACTGTTTGAGACGATTCTGCTTGTAGTACGGTGGTGCGCTCATGACTTTGGGGTACCTTCAGTCGGTGCGTTGGCAGATCCCATAATAGGGTGAGGTAATAATTAATATTGAAATAATTATATTGTCAAATGCTCGAATAGAGTCGACACTTTGTGCGTGGTCAGGCCAATTAACGTTTGTGCCTGAAATTTAGGTGAAAACATGCTGATTCTTATAGTCATAAAGGCATATAAATTTAGTGGTTATTAAGCATCAACATCAAGAGGTTAAGCGAGCGATGGTAGATCAGAGCAAGGACACGAAATCCCTGGAAGTGGAATGGACGGATCATCCGCGCTGGAGCGATGTCAAGCGCGACTATACGGCTGCTGATGTGGTACGTCTGCGTGGTTCGGTACATATCGAGCACAGCCTGGCACGTTTAGGGGCCGAAAAACTATGGCATCGGCTCAATACTGACGATTACGTGCCTACCCTCGGCGCACTGACCGGCGGTCAG
>JAPKAJ010000042.1 GCA_028825345.1 Arenicellales bacterium
TTTTTGCACCAGGCTCGCTGGTGACCTTCTGAACTGGCATAACTGTCGATCTGGTCTTCCCGTTTTGCGATCGTCATCTTGTCGCGTGGCCAGATTGCCACGCCATTAACCGGGCTGGCCGACCAGGCGCGACAAACTTGCAATGACAAATCCCACCGCAGCCGGCTCCCCCTCGACCTCAACTTAAATCACCCGACACATACAATTCGCAGCATAAGTTGACATAAATCTCTCTGCCTTGTGAGTTACTTTGTTAGATATAGGGTGCCGAAAAACCATACTGTCGATGTCGAATCATATCAAGCCATCCAATGCCACAGCCCAGATGACGACCAGCACCGTCAGGACGCTGAGCCCGCGCATCAGCCAACGCTCAGCCGGACGTCCGCCTACTGCAGCGACTACCAGTGCGCCACCAGCGCACCAAAGCGTATGAAAAATCACCTGCACTACAAAAAAGGTCGCGCTGATGATAATGACTTGCATAACCCAGGGCTGAGACGGGTCGGAAAAATGGGCATAGGCAAAAACCAGCATTGCCCAAGCCTTCGGATTAAGAGGGTGAACCAGTAATCCAGACCAGAAAGTCTCGGGGCGTTTGAGTTCGCGCCCTTTCATCATGAAACCGGACATTCGCAGCGCTAGCCACGCAAGATAAGCAACACAGGCAATTTTCAGGGCGAGTAACACCATGGGCTTTGCCGAAAGCAACTGCCACAAACCCAGACCCAGCAACAGGTTGACAAACAACTTACCAAAAGTGACTCCGGCAACAAAAGGCAAACTGCGCCATAAGCCAAAATTGCCACCCGAAGTCATTAACAGCATGTTCGCCGGACCAGGCGTGCCCACCATAAATACGGCAAACAAAAAGAACGGTGTGTAATCCATCATTCCCGCCTGTGCCACCGCCGGGCAGCCCTTGCAAGCTCGCTTGATTTCATAGTCAGGCCATCCCTGGTGGCGTTTGAGCGGCGACCTTCATCCCCGAAAATAGCGCGACAGGTTAAGATGCCCACATGGATCAAACCTGCCTGCGATCACAGTAGCATTATGCCGAACAAACCGGGCGCGCGGGTACAGGTCATTGACCGGGCCGCAGGACTGCTTGATGCAATCGCACGATATTCGGAGCCGGTCAGCCTCAAAGTGCTGATGGCTGAGACGAGTCTGCATGCAAGCACTGCGCATCGGATCCTCTCATCATTAATGCAAAACGGCCTGGTAGAAAAAGATCAGGACAATCTCTATCGCCTTGGACTAAAGCTGATGCAACTGGGCACCCGCTTGCACAGCAAGCTGGACCTGCGTGCTATCGCCCTGCCCGTGATGGAACGCCTGCGCGACAGTTTTGGCGAAAGCGTTAATCTCAGTATTCGTGAAGGTGACCAGGTAGTCTATGTTGAACGGGCCACACCTAATCGTATGATGCATGTCCATCAGGTTGTTGGGAGCCGCGCGCCGTTGCATGTCACTGCGGTGGGCAAATTGATGCTCGGTGCGGCCGGTACCGAGGCCTGCTCGGCTTACGCCCGGCGCACAAATCTGCCGGCCTATACGGCCAATACCATCACCGTGCTTCCGCGCTTGCTTAAAGAGGCGTCCAGCGCCCTGGAAAATGGCTATGCGTTGGATAATGAAGAAGCCGAAACCGGAGTAGGCTGTATCGGCGTGTTGCTGTATGACGGCACCTCCCAGGTCGCAGCTGGTCTTTCGGTGTCGGCACCTATTGAACGTCGCGATATCAAGTGGGTAAAATCTCTGGTCAACGCCGGCAACGCCATATCACAATCGCTAGGATTCAAGGCAGTAAACCCGCACCAAGCGTCCTAAGAAAATAGACCATGTTTCTCGATAATTTCGCTCTTTTCTTTCTCGCCTTTACAGGGCTAGTACTGTTCTATGGCATTAGCAAGAGAAGACTTTTTTTCTAGCAGGAATAATAAAAAATCCCGCATTGTGGAAGATTAATCCACATTACAGAAATTTGTGGATAAAATCCGGCCACGAATTTCGCCCCTCATCTAATTCCCCAAATGGTTAAAGAGGACACCTTTGTGAATGGACGTACAACGGTCCACGGCCTTGCCGTAGACGACAACTTGCTGGCTCTGATAAACCACGAGGCATTGCCCGGCACAGGACTAGACACTGATGCGTTCTGGACTGGATTTGCCCAAATCATCAATGATCTTACCCCCCGCAACCGAGCACTACTTGCCCATCGGGAGGAACTGGAACTCGCCATCAATGACTGGCACCGCGCACGGATCGCCCAGCCCCATGATCCGGCGGCCTATCATGCCTTTCTTTCCAAGATCGGTTACCTCGTTCCCGAGGGAGCAGACTTTGCGGTGACCACCGCGAACGTTGATGACGCGATCACAGTTATACCCGGACCACAGTTGGTCGTACCGGTCAACAACGCGCGCTATGCCCTGAATGCGACCAACGCACGCTGGGGCTCTCTGTACGACGCCCTGTATGGGACAGATGTCATCAGCGACGAAGATGGTGCACTGCAAAGCGGCAGCTACAGCCTGGCTCGCGGCAGACGGGTGGTCGCTTATGGCGACGATTTTTTAAACCGGGTGGTTCCACTTGATGGGCTTTCCCACAGCGACGCCACCTTGTACTTCATTGACAACGGCGAACTAAAAGCCCAACGCTCTGACGCAAGCAATACCGGCCTGACAGATGTGGGGCAGTTCTCTGGATACCGCGGCAATGTAGACGCACCCAGTGCCATCCTGTTGCAACACCACCACCTGCATATCGAGATCGTGATTGACCGTGAGCACCTCGTCGGTGCCAAGAGTTCCGCCGGAGTCAGTGACGTAATACTGGAATCGGCCATCACCGTCATTCAGGACTGCGAAGATTCAGTTGCTGCTGTAGATGGCCCTGACAAAACAGCGGTTTACCGCAACTGGCTGGGCCTGATGCAAGGCACATTGTCCACAACGGTAAGCAAGGGCGGGCAAACCTTCGAACGTACTCTAAACCCAGACCGCGAGTACACCGCGACTGACGGCACCACATTCTCGCTACCGGGGCGGGCACTGATGCTGGTGCGCAATGTCGGCCACTTGATGACCAACCCCGCAATCCTCGACAGCGAAGGCAATGAAATCTTCGAAGGTATTTTGGATGCTGTGGTGACCGGGCTTATTGCCCTGCACGATCTCAGTGGCGCCGGCCACCTGCGCAATTCGGACAAAGGCTCTATGTATGTGGTCAAGCCAAAAATGCATGGCCCTGAGGAAACCGCTTTTGCGGTGAAACTCTTTGAACGTACCGAAACATTGCTTGGCATGGCGCCCGGGGCGATGAAAATCGGAATCATGGACGAAGAACGGCGTACGACCGTCAATCTGAAAGAATGTATCCGAGCCGCATCCGACCGTGTAATTTTCATCAATACCGGGTTTCTTGATCGCACCGGCGATGAGATTCACACCTCGATGGAAGCCGGCCCGATGATCCGCAAAGCCGACATGAAAGCCCAATCCTGGATACGGGCCTATGAAGACTGGAACGTAGATGTGGGCCTCGCTTGTGGCCTGCCCGGACACGCTCAAATCGGCAAGGGCATGTGGGCTATGCCCGATGAAATGGCCGCCATGATGCAATCCAAAGGTGATCACCCCCGGGCCGGAGCCAACACGGCCTGGGTACCCTCGCCCACGGCGGCCACGCTGCATGCGATGCACTACCATGAGACCGATGTGCTGTCTTGCCAGGCCGAACTGGCAAACCGACCGCATGCCAGCCTGGACGATATCCTGACCATCCCCGTCTGTGAAGATCCGAACTGGTCGGACGAGGACATTCAAAATGAAATCGACAACAACTGTCAGGGAATACTCGGCTACGTGGTCCGCTGGATCGATCAGAGCGTCGGTTGCTCCAAAGTACCTGATATCCGTGATGTCGGGCTGATGGAAGATCGCGCCACGTTGCGAATCTCAAGTCAGCATATTGCCAACTGGCTTCACCATGGCATCGTTACCAAGGAGCAGGTCATGGCGTCATTAAAGCGCATGGCAGCTGTTGTTGACCGTCAAAATGCCGATGACCCTGACTACCAGGCGATGACGCCTTCGTGTGACGGCGTTGCCTTCAAAGCAGCCTGCGATCTGATCTTTAATGGTCGGCAGGTTTGTAACGGCTATACCGAACCACCCTTGCATCAGCGCCGTCTTGAGAAAAAAGCAGGAGGGTCGATCTCGTCAGTTGCGTAGGCTTTCCCTTGTCGAGAAAACTGAGCGCTTCAGAGTCAACCGAATTTGTCGTAACGGATATCTGCCACAGGTGTCCCAGCGCCTAAAAGCAGGGCCAGGGAGCCCGTCAGCATCGCAGGTGGACCACCGAGAAATGCCAACCGCTCGGAAAAAATGTCGCCATTCAACTGTTCGGCGACCTCGTGCACGAAGCCGTGATGCAAGGCGAATCCATGGACTTGTGAGTCGATGTCGCCTCGCGCATGGGAATCAGAGACCGCCAGATGAATTTGAATATGCTCCGGAGCACTTTGCTGCACGACTTTGAGTTCTTCCATAAAGAACAAATCCTCTAGCCGGCGCACGCCAAATACCATAGTCAATCGACGCTTCTTAAAGTAATCGAGGGAGACGGCCTGGCTCAGAATAGACATTATTCCTGCAATGCCGGAACCACCCACGAGGCATATAAGGTCACGATTCTCTCGGGGGTCAAAAGTGGCCAGGCCCATAGGTCCAAATACATCGACCCGATACTCCGCAGCGCCGCCGGCAAATAACGCTTCTGAAAATCTCCCGCCTGGAAATCGCTTGATCACAAATTTCGCTTGCCGGGTATTGGCGTCGAAACTGGTCATTGAGTAGGGTCGATACCCTTCCATCCCCGGCAGTCGAAGCAAAAGGTACTGCCCCGCCATGAAATCGATCGGTTTATCGAGTTCCAGTTGAAAGACAGTCACATCGGGGGCCACCGTCTGCATCCCTTTCAGTCGTGCAGATTGATGCAACGGATTCTGGCCAGTCGTTTCCGTCAGGACAAGTTTTCCGGGGACAAGGACTTCGCAATCGGCCAAAACGGTGCTCTGACACAGCAGGCACTCGCCTTTTTCCCGTTTGAGGTTTTTCGCACCGGGCGCCTCGGGCCAACCGTCTCGCACGGTACCTGGCCTTGCGCGAGCAACACAGGTAGAGCAAACACCAGCACCGCAGCCATAGGGAAGCGGGACTCCCTGGCGTAATCCGGCCTGCAGCAGCGTTTCGGCCTCTAAGATTTCGACCGTCACCCGGCCCTGTTTATTCAGAAAAGTAACGTTGTTCAAAATCCTGCCCTGGCATTAAAAGATGGATAACGGCAAACAACTACCCTACCACTCGAAATCATCGTCATCTTCTTCATCAAAATCGTAGGTCAACTCTTCTTCGATGTACGCCCATACCTGATCGCCGCGCAACTCCGAGGGGTATAACAGCAACGGTCTCTCGGCTGGTCCCTGCTGCTCGCCGGTCAATATATTCCACTGCCATAGATGCTTGGAACAGGTCAGCGTACCACTCTTACAGATGCCTGATTCGTGAAGTGGTTCAGCCATATGCGGGCAAAAAGGAGGAAAAACTCGAAATTCGTCGCCGGCTCTTGCGACCACCACTGCGGTCTCACCAGCGAGATGTTTCTGCAATTGGCCATCGGCCAGGTCGGCAACTGCACATACGCGAAACCAGGCTTCATCTTTGGAGATATTCATCTGGCTTTAGTGATCAATGTAAAAAAGCATTCCAAACGCTCGAATGCCGGCAGGGTCGCGTACAACAAACACTCCCTAGACAGATCGTTTGCGGTCTAAATGGGCCAGTGCGACCCTTTATCGAGACGACGGGTATCGAGCTGAACAATACGTTCGACAAAGAGCGCTCGACCCGAATTGATTAGAAATCGATCCCGATACTTACCTACCAGAAATATGTTCGACTCTCCAGCGAGTACGTGGGAATTGATGCCGTCCAACTGTGTCTGATAGACCGCAAAAGAAGAGACAGTGGATGCGGTCTGTTGCGCTTCATCGACATCAACCGTATAGACCACAGTGTGTCGGGACAGGGGCGAGTTATCTGAGTTGTGCTTGGGCAACATCTCGGTAATCGTGGCCAGATCTGCCCGGCTACCGTCCATATATATCATGTCATAACTAATCTCCGGACTAAATGCCCGGATCGCATAATAGAAGTCTTCATGACAAAGACTTAGCCACTCGTCCCACCGCATCTCATCCAGATAAAGGCTCGCTCGATAAATGGTGTCCTTGATGCTTTCAGTGGTGCTTTGCTCAGTCATAACTTTCCTGTCAATCTATTGCCTGTATTAACACTCGACCTGTCGTAACCGGGCTCGCCCAACTCCACGGTTAGAGAAACCCAGCCTGTTGCTGACTTCAGAGTATGTATGGCGTCACAGTGCGCGACCTTAAGCCGCTTCTTTATTCTGACCTTCTTCAAAAGACAACTCGGGATCACCCGGCCACCGATCCATCCACTGGCCCCAGGCGCTGTAAAAATGGCGCATGCCCTCTTCATCGTGAATGGTCGGATCGCCGTCAGCATCTATCTCATGGCGTCCATGGAGGAGGCGACGCTTGTCTGCCCACTCATTCATAGTCGATTGCTGAGTCGAAACAGCCAGGAGATCCTCATGAAGGTTTCGGCCAAATGGCCCCCAGATCGTGTTGTGGTGTCTTTGGCGAATCAGGCGCTCTTCTGGAGTATCGCTCTTGAGTCCCAGACCGCGGAATTCGATCATGACTTTATCGGGGCCGAGTGGTGTCATGATGTCGGAGCGCAGCGCCGAACCACGCAGATTGAAGTTCACTCCTGGGAAAAAATCGATCATCTCCCAATGGTTAGTTGGCAAATGCGGAAACGAAAGCTCTTCTCGGGATTCAAAGCCCTCATACTTATCATACTGCACTTCAAAAGAGCCTACGTTCACATGGCCGTTTTTAAACCCTTTATTCTTTCGGGCAAAATATGAGTCATTAAACCCTGTTACCCGGTTATGGTAATGCAGATAGTCGTGATAAAACTCTGAATTGGTGTCGTGCCAGAGCTTGTAATTACATGGGATGATTGCCTTGTGGTAGTGAAACACTTCCAGCGGCTCCGCATCCAGTGATTTTTGCATGCAGTCAAAAGCGCCTCCAGCCCATTCTTCTACACTCTGCTCTATGGCATCGTTCAGCGTGACCCAGACAAAGCCACCGTACTTCACTTCGCAGCGAAGTCGTCGCAAACCCACATCACTGCAGGCAAGACGATCCTGGTAGCCCTCAGTGCCCCGGGATATGTGTACGCAATTACCTTTCATATCGAACTGCCAGGCGTGAAACATGCAAGTCATGTGCTTCGGAGCGCCGGAGGGGGCTGCAGTTTCGAAAGACCCCGATGGGCGGTTCTCGATCATGTTGCCGCGATGTGGGCAAACATTCAGGAAGGCGCGAATTTCATTATCTGGACCTCGCACAACCATTATCGGCTCTCGAGCAACGGTTGTGGTTCTAAAAGAATAGGGGTCAGGTAATTCGGACTCATGGCAAACTGGCATCCAGACCTTGCGAAAAATCTTGGAAATCTCCTCTTCGAAGATTTCCCGGTCGGAATAGATTCGACTGTCGACGTATTCCCCCGGGATTATCTTCCCAGGTATTGTTGCCCACTGTTTCGCATTTCTGGCTGGCATATCGTTTGACTCCTTGTTATTTGACCCGGGCAGACATACTGACCGTCTCTTTTACAAACGCGTCTTGGTGATAATTTAAAAGGCGACAAGGCGATTTGTAAAATCATTCAAATCAATAATTTGATAGTTTTAACCAATCTATACACTGCGTAAAAGACAACCGACATTTCTCGGTCACATTTCGGCGACAAATTGGAATCTCCTGCTCAAATCCGGTAGTAATTTACGGTTTGCTGAGTACGAGATTCGACGATTAAGCCCTCGGAACTGAGGCCGACGCCTGTCCCGAGGGCAATTCGCATCCTACCCAGTAGCAAAACCCGGACTACTTACGACCTGTTTTCTTCCGGGTAGCCTTCTTCTTGGCGGCCTTCTTGGTTGTCTTTTTTGCCGGCAATGATGTCTTCTTCGCGGTCTTGCGCTTGGAAGCCTTGCTCGCCTTGGAATCGAGTTGCTCCAGTTTGGACTCCCACTTCATCTTACGAGCGAACTTCAAGGCTTCCTCATCACTCATATACACCGTATGCTCAGGCCCAGGATATATTTCAGCCTTGACCTCATCTCGGTACCGAATAAACACATCTTCGATAATGGGAATTAGATCGGTGTAGATCTTTGAATGACGTGGTGTGTGTTCCTCATAAAGGTGAAATAGGTCTGAGGTAATGATATGCACCCCATGTGCTCCCAAGCCCGCGCCTAGGCTGATTACCGGAACCGGCAATACCTGAGCCAGGTACTCGTTCACCTCCTGGGTCGTTACCTCGCACATGATCGAAAAACATCCCGCATCGACCATAGCCCAAGCATCATCGACTAATTCTTCTGCGCGGACAGCCGTCTTGCCCTGAGCAAAAAATCCGCCCAGCTGCGGCATACGCATTGGGGTAATACCAATGTGGCCTTGGACCGGAATGCCTGCCCGATTGATCGCTTCAATGTTACGAGCATGATACTGGTTGCCTTCGCACTTCATTACTTCGGCATTCGCCTCATGTACGAAACGGCCTGCATTTTCTACAGCCTGTTCCGGTGAAATGTGAAAACTCCAGTACGGCATATCAACCATGCGTAAACCATACTGACTGCCGCGGTCGATAGCTTTGGCCATCATCATCACTTCATCAAAAGTAACTGTAACAGTGCTCTTGTGTCCAAATAGAATCATGCCACCAGTGTCCGACACGCATAGGATATCGATCCCCAGTCGGTCCGCAATTACCGCGTTGCGATAGTCATAGATCGCCATTTGTACTATCTGTTCACCTTCGCGCATCTTGCGTCGCAACTGATTTAGTGTGACCTTACGCCGGGGCTTGTCGTCAGCCATGTGCTATCTCCTTGAGTTCTAGTTTATTGCTGCCGCTAAAAGCAGTCCGGTAACATCAACAGCAGAAAACGCGATCGGTCACGAAATCCTACAGCGACCTATTGATAGTAGACAGCCATCAAATTCGGGTCAAAAAGTATTGACTTATCAAACGATAGAGGTCGGCTTGTACTGCTGAAAGTAATGGTCTGGCAATATACGGTTAACAGTTCAAATCGAAGATGGTGACCTCACTCGCACGGCAACAAGTCGTCTGCCCAGCAGTATCTCACTACTCCTTTTGCCAGAATTAAAAAATGGACGGCTGCGCTAATTCGGATCGTGGACTATTCCCAGTAGCTCTACTAGGGAACCGATGACCTCAACATCCGCTGTATTCACATAGCCTAAACCCAGCGTGACCTCCCGCCAAAGGGCTAGAACAGACCGATGTAACCGGCAATTCTCCAGAACTGGGCCGTTTCGGCTGTGAATCAGGATGACGCCACAAGACAGGCTTTTTCGACGATTCGGCGAAGAAGCAGACCAGTATCAATTCCGACTCTGATCCGATGACACTGCCACCCGCAAACCGCGCCATGGCAGCCTCCAACGGGTTTACACCTTCGCAACAGTACCTGGCTTGCGCGTAAGGGTCGCTGGCCTCTAACGGTTATTGCTCGAAAGGCAACACGGCGCGGTGATGGTGAATTAAAGTATTCCGGCAACAATTCGAATCAGCATAGCCGCGCCCACGAGCAATAGGGCAAAAGCAATGAACCGCTTCAAAGTATCGCGTGACACGTGATGCGCAACGCGGGCACCCACAATGACTCCAGCCGCCAGCATTACCGCAATGCCAAGGCCCAGCCCAAACTCAATATGACCAAACGCCAGGTTACCTCCCGTTGCCAGTAGCGCGATTGGAATCTGAATAATCTGGCTTAGGCCCACGGCAGTCAGAACTGGAACTTTCAGCCAGATCAATAGGGGCACCAGGATCAACGGGCCACCCGTTCCGGTTATTGATGAAGCAAATCCTGTGACTACTCCAATAACCAACAGGAAAACCGGGCTCAAAAAGTTCTCTGCACCGGTATTTTCAGCCTGCGGGCGCAAAGCCTGAAGCCCCGACAAAAAAACCAACAGTCCGATAATGCCCTCAAGAACAGCGCCGGGTGTCTGCCAGGTAGCCAGCGCACCCAAATAAGCCCCAGGCATTCCGCCAAGACATAGCCATAGGCCCATGTTCCACTGGATAGAGCCCCGCCGAGAATATTCAATAGCGCCTACTACGCCGCTGAAAAGGTAAGAAAACATCGCCGTAGCGATCGCCACATGAATGCCAAAACCAAGAGCATAAGTGAGCATTGGGACCAACAAAACGCCGCCGATCCCGATGGCACCAATCAGCACGCCAACGATGATCGCGACTCCGCCCGCAAGGGCTATAGCCGCTGTACTAAGCATGAGATTTTCCCGCCCCCGTGATCAGGATTCCCAACAACACCTGCCGCTGGCTTATCAGCCTTGGCGGCATAGATGCGCGAGGCCCGACCCCATTATAGTCAGGCCATCGAGTGGCGAGCACCCTTTTGGATCGACTACGGCCGTGGTAACGAAGCGCAGGAACAAAAAACGGTTGGGTGGTTCAGCATGACAGCGATGCACTACCTCTCGTTAATCCCCACCGAATATCCTAACGCAAGGGAAGGTTCAATAAATACCATCTTGAAGCAGTTTGCCAGTTATCCCAGAGTCGTCAATAAAGCCGCAATCGCCAGCATCATCAGCGTTGTGCCTGGCCACGGCAAAATAGATGCTTGCAAGCCAGTGCGGGAAGTCACACAGAAATGGCTCACTGGGTAGCGCGGACGATCTACGCTGTCGCAAGGCAATCGGTTAACCCGGTTGTACCGCCTATTGCGGATGAATTGGGTACTGTAACTGCCCATGTCGGCCGACGATCTTCTGGAAAACCCTTCGATATGGATTATGGGCGTAAGTGGATGAGTCTGCGGACAAGTGATTAACTGAGAAGTTTTAATATTACTTTCAACATCACCGGGCTTTTATCACTTAAATCATCTACCCGCACGAATCTTGTGGGTAGGGATGTATTTCTGTGGGCAGTTTCCCAAATTCACAACAAATTACTCACACTTTTATAGTGGTTGAATAATGAGGGAAAGATAGTTATTTTTAAACAATAATAGGAAACAATTGATACAGCCTATCAGAAGTTCTGAG
This sequence comes from Arenicellales bacterium, assembly GCA_028825345.1. Taxonomy (GTDB): domain Bacteria; phylum Pseudomonadota; class Gammaproteobacteria; order Arenicellales; family UBA868; genus UBA868. The sequence continues at coordinate 11,291 of JAPKAJ010000042.1, forward strand.
CGCAACAGGCTCCGATAAGGCAAAGAACGAGGGGAGATAGCGATGTTTTTACGACAATTTGAATATCTGGTCGCGCTTGAACAGGAAGGCCACTTCGGCCGTGCCGCTGAGCGCTGTCATGTATCGCAACCAAGCCTGTCCAGCGCCTTACAACAACTTGAGTCTGAGCTCGACGTAACTATCATCCTTCGTCACCAGCGTTACCAGGGGTTCACACCTGAAGGTGAGCGGGTTGTCAGTTGGGCCAAGCGCCTGCTGGCTGATCGGAAAAGCATGATCGAAGATCTCGCCATTATGCGGCGTAATCTCAATGGCAAAATCCGAGTTGGCGCCATGCCAACCAGTTCTCCAGTTCTACCCCGTATCAGCCAACTTTTTACTCAAGCTTACCCAGCAGTTGAGATAGATATTCAGTTCGTGGGCTCAGGCAATCTGATCAACGAATTACGAAACTTTGAACTCGACGTTGGCATTACCTACCTCGAAGGTCAGTCGTTGAAAAAGCTAAACACCATGGTGCTGTACCAAGAACAGCTCAGCCTGATGATTCCAAAAAACATGTTATCGACACGACAACAAACTATTGGCTGGAAAGAGGCCGCCGAACTACCTCTTTGTCTGCTTTCTCCAAACATGAAAGAACGCCAGGTCATGGATGAAGCGTTTGCCAGCATCGACTGTGACCCGTCACCAAAACTTGAATGCAATTCAATTTTCCAGCTGGCGTTCCATGTTATGCAGGGCGATCTCGCAACTATTGTTCCCAACGGGTTCAGTCGCGCCAACGATGCCTTTCCCGGCACTCGGGAAATTCAGTTGATCGACCCGGCCATCAGCAAGCCTGTTGGCCTGATCTGGGAAAAAGTAACCCCACCTCTACCTATGGCCCAAGCCATGGCAGACCTGCTTATGGAGTCAAAAAATGAGATACAGGAGGCCTTGGGGAAATCGACTGATCTTCCGCAAGCAAAGGCAGTCGCTTAAATTTCCAGCAGCAACCAGGGAGGGAGAGACGCTGCTATCAGATGAACCTCTCTGACGCTAGACTCTTCGACCGATTGTCCTTTTGCGATATAGAAATATTATTACTTCCAGTATTACGACCAGCAAGGGGCCAGCGGCCAGGTTAATTAATACCAGACGAGCGCCCAACCCGTCTACCTTGGTACGAATACCACGCCTGACTTCTCGAAGTTCCCGACGGGCAGAAAGTAATTTGCTTTCAAAATCCTTCAGTTGGCGTTTCATGCTCTCGGGCAACTGCGCATATTCGATGTGCTCGGTTCCCTCGGCCAGGCCGCTAATTTGCTGTTCCAGCTTGGTTACTTCACCAGCAAGACTAGCCTCTTTATCTTGCAACTCAGCCTGCGCCACTCGAAATAAATCAGCTACTCGTGTAAACGGCCGCTGTAACTTCCCGCGAGACCGTATTCCTATCAACGCCTCATCCCCTGTGGCAAATTCAATCATATTCAATAAAAAAGCCAGATTATCATTGAGTGGTCGAACCACAGTATCCTCGCCAAGCCGGGTTTGCTGAAGTGAGAATGGATCGAACAGCCAGTCCACATCGGCTACCGCAAAGACGACTGGGGTCCCACTGGAGGACTGGAGGTGCAAAACGCCAGTACTGTGCGACTCTGACAAGTGATACGCGCTTTTTAGGGGGCCCTTCACAACCACAGCAAGCGCTCTGGGCTGCGACTCACCAGCAAAGGTCATTGCCAACTCACGCGGCGTTTTTCGAGCAAACGGCTCCTACTGGAAAAGAATATGAATTTTGTCATACATTACTCTATGTTCTTTCAAACCTTTA
>JAPKAJ010000288.1 GCA_028825345.1 Arenicellales bacterium
CAATTTGGGTCGCGGTATATGTCTAAAAGCCAATAATTTACATTTTAATGCGCGTATAAATGATGTTTATCGTCTTTTTTATGCGCATTAAAAAGTACTGCCAGCTTGCTTATGTTGAATATGAATATAGCATTCTCTAAATCAGGGGGCCGATAAAAGCCATTATCAACAGCCAGCTTCCACACCCTAGATCGTAGCCTCACTCTTGGTGCTTGCTCTCCTCAACCTCCAGCCGCGCAATCTCCAGCGCCAACAGCTTATACTCTTGCCGCTTCCGAATTAAGAACCGCTTCGTAATCACCGCCTTCTCCACCACACCCGCGGGCGTCAACAAGTACGCATAGCCCATCTTGTTATTCGAGCGCCGGAAATTGCCCAGCTTCAGCCAGCCAACATCAATCAAGGCTTTCACCACATAGTTAGTTTTGCCCAGACTCACCCCCAGCACATCCGCCAGTTGCCTTTGCGTCATGTGCGGGTCATTGTCGAGCTGGTTCAGCACGCGATATTGGAGTTCGGGATCTGTCATGTTGGCATAAGAGGTGGGCAGGCTACCGCAGGATTTTTGAGAAAATCTATGCGCCCTGCTGAGCTATCTCAGGCTTGTTCAATTGATGAACATTATACCCGTCCGTGTGAAATGACAACTCAACGAAAGGTGTAGGCAACAGGATGCTCAACAAAAATACGGTTTTGAAGGGTTTTGAGAAGTGATAAGGGGGTTTCAGAGTGTGCGGGTTTGCGGCAAACTTAGCGCTTCACAATCTGCTTCGAGGCGAACTTGATTCGCTGGGGCTGCCCCATCAGCACCATTAACACTTCAATGCGGTCAGCTTTGACGCGAGAGGCGAGGCCCTCTAGCCCGGCCAAAGGACCCTCGATAATGGCCACCCTGTCACCGGGCTTCAATTGGCGCGCTGAGGCGGAAAGCCTTAACGCGGCCTCGGCGGCTTGTACGCGGGCAATGGCGGGCGCACTCAGATAGGCAATCTGTTGACCAAATCGAACGGGGGCCAAGACACCCGGGGTGGAGCGAATGCCGGCGATTGACTGCCCCTTGACGACACCACAAAAACAATAACCCGGAAATAAGGGCTCTTCGCCGACAACACGCCCCAACGGGTCCCGCTTAGGGGTTTGGGGCAGGTAAACCTCAAAGGACTGCTCAACCAGATGGGCCGCCGCCTTGGCTTCTTGCCGGGGTTTGGTCATGACCACCAGCCATGCCATGGCCATTAACGAGTCCTGTCTCGATTGAGCGCATAGTGCCTGATAAGAACCCACAGCACGCTCAACATACCCCCCAACAGCGTACCCAGTAGGCAGATCAGCGCCCGCTTGGGCTTGTCCTTTTGCTCTGGGATCACCGCCGGATCAACGGTCTTGAACGCATACTCTTCACGTACCTTGGCTAGCATGATCGTTTCTGTTTGCGATTGGATCATCTCAAAGAATCGAGACTGCAGGTCAGTGAGCGAGGTCGCATCGACTTGTGTTTCTAGATAAGCAATGGAATTTTCGGCCTCAGCAACGTCCTGCGCGCGCAAGGTATTATTGGTATCCTCAACGAGCCACGTAACCCATTGCTGCGCAACCATCGGTGAGTAGTGCGCAATACTTAGGCTGACGAAGCCGCTCTTTTTATCTTCAGTGATCGAAAGCAGCGCATCAAATACCTCGTGGGCTTCTTGCCCGCTTGGCTGCACCGGCTGAGGAGGCCGAACGGCACGCACCCAGGTCGCCGAGCCCGTGTCATAGATGTCAGCGTCGATGCTGAGCTCGCCCGTCGATTGATCCCAGCCATCGGCGGCCATGAGGGGCACAAGGATATCATGGCGTTGAATAAAGTCTGAGATAAAGCGCCGAGACTTGATCACCGCCAACGCGAGCGCGGTCTTATCCATCTCACCACCACCAGGCAACGAAATGCCGGCCAGACTCGCCAGCCCGCCATATTGCTTGGCAAGTCCGCCAATACCGCCGCCGGCCATGCTAGAGGGCGCCAAAAGCGCCTCGGACCGATAGATATTCGGTAAACTCAAGGCATACACGACCGAGAGGATCGCGGCGATGCTCGTTAGCCCTGCTATCCAGTACTTGCCTGTCCACAAGACCGCAAACAATTCACGCAGGTCGATCTCATCGTCTGCATAATCGACAGGTCGGCTGGTTGCTGCTGGTAGGGATTGATGGCTCACGCGATGACTCCTTATAAACTGATCACTGCCGCCAGAGAAATGGCGCTCTGATAGATGATCTGAGTGATATCCGTCCAAATGCTAAGACCATCTTTGTACCGATTATTGACGGGCACGACGATCGTATCACCCGGCGCCAACTGTTGCTGAGGATTGCTAAATTTCAGCCAGCTGGTCTTCCAGCTGGTCTCGGCGCTCATCACAGCACCATTGGCTTTGACGATATACATCGCTTTTTTATCGGCGCGGCTTGTCATGCCTGCCGCAAGGCTCACATAATCCTTCACATCATAGTCACTTTGAAAGACATGGGTGCCCTGTCGCCTGACCTGGCCAATAATAGAAACCGTTAGAGACTTCGGGGGAACAGCCAGCCGATCACCACCAGCGAGCACCAAATTTTCACCCGCGACACCCGCCAGCGCTTTATCAAGATCAACGAGCAACCGGCCCTTACCTTCAAAATTCTGCAGGGTTTCGGTAATCGAGCTGATTTCAGCAAGATCAACCGACTGTATCTCTTGCGTCAGCATCGATGTAGCAACATTAGTTCTAATTGTTCGGGACAGTTCGGCAGCACGCTCATTCTCTAGGCGGGCAACTTCAACTCGCGTAAAAATGGCGCCCTGCGGGAATGCATCCTCAGTTAAGCCGCCGGCCCGAGCGATGATCTCTGCGATTGTTTCGCCCCGCCGGATCAAATAGTCACCTGGAAATCGCACCTCACCACGAACCTCGACAAGTTCCCCCGGATTCCAATCAGGGATGTCGCGCACGGTGATATGATCTCGAGATTGCAACAGTAGATTGTTAGCATCTGCTAGTTGCCCAAAGGCCTCGAAAGACAGCTCACGGTATTCTAGATCGACTGAACCGCTAACCGCATCAATGATTCTTCGAAGTTCAGCTGCCGCCAAAAAAGCCGAGTCTTTAAAACCGCCGGCTGCGCGCACCAGCGCAAACGCACGATCGCCTTGCGCTAATGGATATTCGCCCGGCGCTTTAACAGCACCAGAAATCGACACCACCTGCACTGGCTCTCCTTGTTTCGCCTGCGCCCGCAGCTTTCCAATAATCGGCTCAAGTAGTGTTG
>JAPKAJ010000289.1 GCA_028825345.1 Arenicellales bacterium
ACGTGGTGAAGGAGTTGCAGGATTTTGGCTGTGAAGTGCACGTGCACGACCCCCAGGCCGAGCCCGAGCAGGCGCTGCACGAATACGGCATCACGCTCAGCGAGTGGGGCCAGTTGCCTCAGAATGCCGACGCCATCGTCGCCGCAGTCTCGCATGCTGAATACACCACCCAGCCCGTCACCAATCTGCTGGCCCTGTTGAAGCCCGGCTGCGTGTTCATCGACATCAAATCCGCCTATTCTCCCGAAGCCATTACAGCCGCAGGTGCATGCCTGTGGCGCCTGTGAGTTTGCCTATGTCAGCCTATAACCAACTTAAAGAGCGCCTGGCCACCGAGTCCTATACCTGGCTCATCACTGGCGTGGCCGGCTTCATCGGTAGCAATCTGCTAGAAGCCTTGCTCAAACTCAACCAAAGAATCGTCGGTCTAGATAACTTCGCCACCGGCCACCAGCACAACCTGGACGAAGTGCAATCACTGGTCACACCAGAACAATGGGCTAACTTCAACTTCATCCAAGGCGACATCCGCAACCTGGAAGATTGCCGAAAAGCGATACATTTCACTCCCTCTCCCCTCGCGGGAGAGGGAGCTCAGTCCTCAGTCCTCAGTCCTCAGTCCTCAGTCGACTTCGTCCTTCACCAAGCCGCCTTAGGCTCCGTGCCGCGCTCAATTGAAGACCCCATCAACACCAACGAAACCAACATCTCTGGCTTCCTGCACATGCTGGTCGCTGCGCGAGATGCCAAAGTAAAACGCTTCGTCTACGCCGCATCCAGCTCCACCTATGGCGACCACCCTGACCTTCCCAAGGTGGAAGACAAGATCGGCAAGCCGCTATCCCCCTACGCCGTCACAAAACTGGTGAATGAACTCTATACCGACGTCTTCGCTCGCACTTATGGCTACAAGACCATCGGCCTGCGCTATTTCAACATCTTCGGCAAACGTCAGGACCCCGAAGGTGCCTATGCCGCCGTGATCCCCAAGTGGATCTCCTCGCTTATTAAAAACGAACCGGTTTATATTAATGGCGATGGCGAAACAAGCCGCGACTTCTGCTATATCGAGAACGTCGTGCAAATCAATCTGCTTGCCGCCACCACAGATAATCCCGAGGCAGTGAATCAAGTCTATAACGTTGCCGTCGGCGATCAAACCACGCTCAATCAGCTCTATGAAGCTTTGCGGGTGAATTTAGCCGAACTATACCCTCATCTTGTTGAAGCTAAGCCAATCTATCGTGATTTTCGCGGAGGCGATGTGCGTCATTCTCTGGCCGATATATCAAAATCGAAGAGCCTGTTGGGGTATGCGCCGCAATACCGGATAGGGGAAGGCTTGAAAGAGGCGATGACTTGGTATGTGGAAAACAACTAACTATCAGTAAACTTTAGGAGATTCAAAATATGAAAGCAGTCATACTGGCAGGGGGCTTGGGCACAAGGATCAGCGAGGAAACCTCATCCCGCCCGAAACCCATGATCGAGATCGGTGGCAGGCCGATACTTTGGCACATCATGAAGACCTATTCGGCTCATGGTATCAATGAATTCGTGTTGTGTTGCGGTTACAAAGGCTATGTCATCAAAGAATACTTCGCTAATTATTTTCTGCACATGTCAGATGTAACATTCGATATGCCGCATAACAAAATGGAAGTGCATCAGCGAAACGCAGAGCCATGGCGGGTGACGTTGGTGGATACCGGTGATAACACCATGACGGGCGGGCGTCTAAAACGCGTTTTCGACTATGTAAAGGATGAAAAGGAATTTTGTTTTACCTACGGCGATGGGGTCTCGGATGTTGATGTGGGCGCGCTAATCGCGTTTCACAGGCAGCATGGAAAACTTGCAACGGTCACGGCGGTTCAGCCCCCGGGTCGTTTTGGTGTGCTTGATATGCATGGCAATGCCGTGCATAGCTTTGTCGAGAAGCCGAAAGGTGATGGCGGGTGGATTAACGGCGGCTATTTTGTCCTGTCACCAAGCTGTATTGACTTGGTGGAGGATGACAGTATTAGGTGGGAAAATCAGCCGCTGAGCGATTTGGCAGCGAGGGGTGAACTGATGGCATATGAGCATAACGGTTTTTTTCAACCGATGGATACGCTGCGCGACAAGAATCAGTTGGAAGGGCTCTGGCTGGGTGGCAAGGCGCCCTGGAAGGTATGGAAGTGAATCCGGATTTTTGGCAGGGGAAGCGTGTTTTTTTGACCGGGCATACCGGCTTCAAGGGCGGATGGTTGTCGCTGTGGCTGCAAGCCATGGGTGCCGAGGTGCACGGCTATGCGCGGATCTGACCCTTATTCGAGCAGCAAGGGATGTTCCGAGTTAGTGACATCAGCTTATCGGCAGTCGTTCCTTGCTGCCTCAGAGATTGCGCTCGCTAGCGCCAGAGCCGGAAATGTGATTGGCGGAGGAGACTGGGCATCTGAGCGCCTGATTCCGGATTTTCTGCGTGCATTGGATGCTGGCGCAACCTTGAAAATTCGTTCGCCCCAGTCTACGCGTCCGTGGCAGCATGTGCTGGAACCGTTGTCAGGTTATTTGACGCTTGCCGAACGACTTTATACCGAAGGCATGTCGTTCGCAGAAGGCTGGAACTTTGGGCCGACGGATGAGGATGCACGTCCGGTCAGGTGGGTAGTCGAGCGTATGGCTGAAATGCGTGAGGACGTAAGCTGGGAATGCGACGAAACACCTCAGCCGCATGAGGCTAATTATCTCAAGTTGGATAGCAGCAAGGCGCATTTGCGATTGGGATGGCAGCCGCGCTGGAGATTGCAAACGGCCTTGCAAAAAACGCTGACGTGGCACGAAGCCTGGCGAACAAAGCAGGATATGCGCGCTGTCAGCCTGGCGCAGATGACCGAGTATCAAATTACAGGTCGCGCGGGTAAGGATGTTGCGCTTTAATTTTGTTCAGACATCCCTGGCCGGATTGGTGTTGGTGCAGCGCAAGGCAATTGAGGACGATCGCGGGTTTTTATCACGCCTCTATTGTGCAGATGAATTTCGCAGCGCAGGACTTGATAAACCAATTGCCCAAATTAACCACACACTGACGCGTAAAAAGGGCGCCGTTCGCGGCTTGCATTTTCAAAATCCACCGCATGCAGAAACAAAACTGGTGAGCTGCTTGAAAGGCGAAATATGGGATGTTGCGATTGATTTGCGGCGCGAATCGCCAACCTTTTTAAAGTGGCATGCTGAAATTCTGTCGGCGAAAAACCGTAAAAGTTTGCTCATTCCAGAAGGATATGCGCATGGATTTCAGGCGCTGA
>JAPKAJ010000290.1 GCA_028825345.1 Arenicellales bacterium
CATGCGGTGTGAAATCCAGATTGGATCGATGAATCACCGGTTGTACCTGCTGGTAGAGCGGCAGAACGTAAGCGTTTTTGGCAATGTATTTGTCTACGGCTTTCCAGCCCGCGATTCTTTTTGCTTCATCCTTTTCCCCCCACAGCGGGCCGATCATGGCATCCAGGTCATCGGTATCCCAGGTCGAATGAGGGCTAGGACCAAACATCGCAAACCCGGTAGAGTCATTAGGGTCACCGATTGAGTCGCCCCAGTTATAGAACGCTGCTGGTGCCAGGGTGTCAGTAGCGCGCAATTCGTAGTGCTTGGCAACCTCGTAGACTTCAATTTCCGCTTCAATGCCGACCTTGCGCCACATGGCGACGACAGCCTGTATGACTTCATAGTCCTTGGGCAGGTAGCCCCGTGTGGTCTGAATCGTGAAACGAACCGGATTATCTGTTGAATAGCCTGATGCGGCGAGCAGCGATCGTGCCAGATCCGGGTTGTACTCAACGGTGGTGGTGGGATCGAAGGCGGCATATTCAGGGGCCTGCAGTGTATGTAGGGGTACCCCGTATCCGCGAAGCAGACGGTTAACAATTGTGTCTTTATCGACTGCGTGTGCAGCGGCCTTGCGAACATTGGCATCTTCCATCGGCCCGATATCATTAAAAAATATCATCGCAATATCGGAGACCGGGGTGGCGACGCCAGCGAGTCCAGGCTTTGCCTTGAGGCGATCGTATTCCTCGAACGGAATCGCAAGGGTGATGTCTGAAGCACCGCTCTCAACTTCTGCAACCCGACTGGTTGCATCTGTAACAAACTTGAAGATGACATTGCGAAAAGCGGGTTTACCGCCCCAGTAACCGTCGTAGGCCTCAAGGCGTACGAAGGAGCCGCGCACAAACTCAACAACCCGGTAAGGCCCGGACCCCATAGGATCTTTTTCAAACCCTTCGGCGCCGACTTTTTCGTAATGATGGGGTGGCAGAATGTAGCCGGTCAGAAACGCCATCCATTTGAAGAAATCTGCTACATAGGCGTTGACGTCACCGGTCACTTCATTGCCGTTTGCTTTGAGGTTACCCACTGAGCCCCAGATCAGGCCGCCGACCGGGTTGCCACTGTCGGGGTTAGCAGCGCGATTGAGATTCCAGACGATATCCTCCCCGGTGATTGGTTTTCCGTCCTGCCAGGTTGCGCCATCCCGTATTTTCATGTGCACCCGAGTCTTGTCGGCATTCCAGCCCCAGTCCGTCAGCACACCGGGTTTGAATGAAAGATCAGGGTTTTGATCTATGTACTGATCAAAGACTGATTTCCAGATGCTCTGCAGGCCGGGATTCACCGATGACAGCCCGGTCGTAGGATCCCAGCTTGGCAGGGATACGTTGTAGGCAATAGTTAAGGTGTCACCTGCTGCCTGAACGTTGCTTGGGCTAAAGGCCAGCGGCAGCGCCCCGGTCAGCGAGGCAGTGCCCGCAACCTGCAGGAATGATCTTCTGTTCATGACCATGATAATTCTCCTCCGATAGTTATTCGCGCTTCTGCGAGCGCATTGGTGAAAGCGTAGTTTGCGATTATTCTTAAGATATTAACTCAAGTGAGATGATACGGCGATGACTTAGATCGGTTTGCCGTCGCTTGAACTCCAGGTGCCCATCAGTTCGTTCGAGGGCAGTGACTCATCCTGCAGTTTCTTCGCACTGTCGGCACCTGTAACGGGTAATCCTGTCGGATCGAGTTTGCCGATCTGAACCAGTACCGACGCCTGGTCCCAGTAGATATGCTCGTTGTACAACTTATCGCCGCAAAAACAGACAATGGCTACCAGCGGTACTTCCACATAACGACCGGTGGGCTCAATACCCGGCAGCATCCAGTCAATCTCGCAGGTATGGGTGAAACAGAACACCATCTCGTCAACGATACGGTCTGCCCCAACCGTTCTCGAGATCGGTATCAGCTTGGTATCTTCCGGGTTGTTATTGACGAAATGGTATTTATAAAATCGTTTCAGCTGATTATGGCCAACACCACCGGTGAGGGTTGGGATGTGGTTGACATAGGGAGACGCGACCATGGTGGCCATAGTGGCGTCGACATCGCGGGTAGCGAATTCGTGGTAACAGTGCGCGTCCCATAATTCACTGAGATTAAAGTGGGGCCCCAGCGCACGACGGAAACAAGCCATGGAGCGTGAATGCGCCATCATGGCCGATGGCTTGTGGTAGGAGTCTCGCCCTGGCGTATTAAATGCGTGATCGGTACCCGGGTAGGTGTAGATCTGAATTTCGGAACGCCCAGAGAAAGTCTCGGAGATCTTCTCGCGCGCCTCAGCAGGAACGAACTGATCAAGCTCAGCGAAATGCATCACCATCGGGCAGGTGATTTGATCCTTGAGGTTGAGGTCTTCCTCGATGCCAACCCCGTAGTAGCAGGCCGCAGCGTCGACACCACAGTGAGCAGCAGCAAGGTAGCTGAGTTTGCCACCGAGGCAGAATCCGACCGCTCCAATCTTGCCTTTACAGGCCTCGTGCGCTTGCAGAATTGTTGTTGCCGCCTGCATATCTTCAATCGCCTTGGCAATATCAAACTGCTGAAAAAAGCCAAAGGCTTTCTGGAATTCTTCTTCACTGTATCCCAGTTCGACACCGGGCTCCATCCGCCAGAAAAGATCTGGCGCCAGAACCGTGTACCCTTCCTGAGCGTAGTAATCGGCCACATCGCGAATGTGCCAGTTGATGCCAAATATCTCCTGCAAGAGCAGAATACCCGGACCGGAGCCCACCTCGGGGGTTGCGAGATAACCCTTAAACCCTCCAGAGCCGTCGGACGCCGGGATATCTATATATGTGCCTGTCATTTTTTTGCACACATAAAATGTTCTGAGAATATAAACTTAACATAGTTTAATTATCAGAATATAACCTCGTAAACGAAGAGAAGGCATTGTGCTGATGTTCAAGATAAGCCAATCTGGCACGCGTCAGCCAGACTGATGCGCCTGTGCGTATTCTGCGGGTCAAAGCCCGGGGATAATCCGGCTTATGCCGAGGCGGCGGCCGAACTTGGCCGCAAGCTTGCCGAGCAGCAAATCGGTTTGGTCTACGGCGGCGCTTCAGTTGGGCTTATGGGGGTGATTGCTGATGCGACTTTACAGGCGGGCGGCGATGCTATTGGCGTTATTCCGCAGTCGCTGATAGACAAGGAGATTGCCCATCCCGATCTGACCCAGATGCACGTAGTAAGCGGCATGCACGAACGCAAAGCGTTGATGGCGGATTTATCGGATGGCTTTATC
>JAPKAJ010000043.1 GCA_028825345.1 Arenicellales bacterium
TTACTACGGTGTAATCCTCCGCACTGAACCGTCGACTGAGTGAAGCGCCATTACCTGGTCCGACACCGGCGATAACACAGACTTTATTCATGAGGCATGTTCCTTTGTAGCGTGACGAGAGTTGGGGATATTAAAGAACGTTCGCTTATTGTCTGAAGCTAGAGCTGACATCAGGTGTAGCGCCTGTCAGCGCGGTAGGGTGCAATATCAATAGCGGGCGTTTTTTTGGTAATCAGCGCGCTGATAATTTTACCCGTGGTTGGGCCCATGGTTACGCCTAACTGCCCATGGCCCACCGCCAACCAGGTATCTGCTACGCCCGGTGCCGGCCCGATGACTGGCAGGGTGTCGGGCATGAAGGGGCGTGCTCCCATCCATTGCGAGCCGTGGGTATGGGTAAGCCCGGGGAAAAGATGGCGTTGGGCTTTTTCGACCAACACCTCGGCGCGCCGGTAGTTGGGCAAGGCATTCAGTGGTGCGATCTCTACAGTGCCCGCAATACGCAGCCCACTTTCTACAGGTGTATTCACAAAGCCACCACTGGCGTAAACCACGGGCCGGGAAAGGGAGACACCACTATCTGCGATGTCGGTATGGTAGCCGTGCAGCGGCGCCAGCGGAATACGGATCCCCAGGTCAGCAAGCAAAGTGTTGGCCCAACAGCCAGCCGCAATAACCAGTTTATCGACGTCGAGCTGTGACCCGTCGAGCAGATGCAAGCACTTGGCCTTGGCTGACCCCATTTCGATACGCTTAATATCTGCAATGATGATCTCGCCGCCCAACTCCGAGAAATGCTCAGAAAGTTCACGAGTGAGTCGTTGTGGGTCGGTGAAAGAACGCCAGCCATGCGCAATCAGGCCGAACTTCCCGCGGGTATCGACATCGGGCTCCAGGTCACGAAGCGTATCGTCATCCAGTTCAGTTATCTGGTGACCCTCGTTGGCACGTAATTGCCAACTGAGCCGATCGGTATCGTATTGCTGGCGGCTGTCATAAAGGTAGAGTACTTCGTTTTTGCCCCAGATGTTCTGTATATCAGCCGCTTCGATGACATCGTCAAAATCATTTTGCGCGTGGGCAGTAATGGCACCCAGGTGATGGCAGATCTGCGCCACCCGGTGCGTTCGGGCATTCAGTAAAAAGCGCGCCAGCCATGGCAGGGCAGTGGGTAAATGACCGGGGCGGATCGCCAGTGGACCTTCGGGATTCAACAGCCACCCGGGCAGTTTTCCTATAACGCCCGGTTTGGCAAGCGGCACAATCTCACTGACGGCCAGCAGCGCGCAGTTGCCAAACGTTGCCTGGCCGCCGATGCTGCCACGCTCAACCAGGGTGGTGGCAACGCCTTCACGCTGCAGAGCAAGCGCGCAGGATACGCCGATGATGCCGCCACCGATTACGGTGACTTCAGCCAATTAACACACCCCCGTTTACCATAGCCTGAGTCAGTCGACCCCCTCGACAATGCGCAGGTCGCGTACAACTCCGCCATCCAGTGCTTTGAGAGCCTCCTGGTAGGCAGGTGATTCATAGGCTGCAAGCGCCTGTTCATAACTGTCGAATTCGACCAGCACGGTTCGTTCAGCAACCGCGTCTTCTTTGGACTGTACTTGTCCGCCGCGCACCAAAAAGCGCCCGCCATTATTTTGCACGGCCGTCCCCGCTAGCGCGACATAAGCTGCGAGCTTATCTGCATTTATGATCTCACGGTAGGCCGACATCCAGTATCCCTTTGCCATTGTTGTATCTCCTTATCGGGTTTAGATTAAACGGAAAAATTGTTGTTGTATGTTCATGACTTTATGAGCCCCACATGAGTGCCAAGGCGAGTTTTACCGAGTAGGCTTTCATGTCTGGGTAATTTCAGCCAGCGCCTTAAGCAGTGTCAGTACTTCAGCCTTAGTGTTGTAGTGACAAAAAGAGGTTCGGATACAACTGTCCATCTCCAGGGGGTCAAGAATGTTCCCCGAAAAATAATCCGCCTTGCGCACGTGGGTTCTGATACCGCGCTCGTTTAGCGCACTGACTACCTCGGCTGATGGAATACCTGCAAAGGCGTACGACACCAGGCCTTCACGGCAGGGGTTGTCCGGGCCGCCCACAATATAAGCACCCGGCAGTGCCCGGATTCCGGGTTGGCCGTCGGCCCCGTTGATTGAGATATCCACAAGATGGGCTTCCTGCGCCATCATGGCGCTTCCGGCAGCTTCAAGCCGTGCACGTCGGTCCGACAAGTCGCTTACCTGACTACCGAGCCAATCAAGGTATTTGACGACTTCGCTGAAGGTTGCAAACGCAGACGTGTCGCGGGTGCCCAGCTCCCAGAAATCATCTGCTGTGCCGTCGAGTTTCTCATGAGGCAGGGTGCTCATGCGGGGAGAGACCCAGCCCACACCGTAATTGTGTCGGGAGAAGACCTTGTAGCCGGACAGGGCGCACCCATCCACGTCGCACGCGCCCATATCCATTACGCCATGTGCCGCGTGCTGGATGCTGTCTACAATAATGAAGCACTGCGGCGCCACGGTGCGAATAGCCTGTGCCACCGCTTGTACATCAATTGCCATGCCCGTGACCGGACTGGTCTGAATGATGGTAGCAACACGTGTATCAGGGTTGACCTGTTGCAGGTAATCCTGCGCAGTCACCAGTATCTGGTTTTTCTCATGGGCAATGTTGATGTTTTCCTTGCCTGCGATGGGACACCACTTGCTGCGTGCGCTGGCCGTAGCCGGATGCTCCAGGGTGCTGCCAACCACGTTGCCGCCTTGAGGAGATCCCATGATTGCCGCACGGACCAGGCGAAAGAGCACCTCGGTACCACTCTCCCCGGTAAACACCACGCCATCATCAACGCCAAAGAACGTTTTCATGTCCTCGCGCGCGGCAGCGATGATGCGCACCAGTTCACGCGAGGCAGGGTTGTCACGGCCCTGATTATCTGGAATCGCTGAGAGCGCCGTATTCACCTTTACAACCGATTTCAGGGTCAGCGAACCCCCGGCATTCTCAAAGAAAATACGTGGGCCCTGGTAGGGGCAATTATCAACGTGGTGAAAGCGGCTCCGAATTTCATCGAGTAGAACTGGATCAAGCATGAATGAACTCTTGTGATCTAGGTGTGGCGCAGCACCGATATAGCACGCCCTTTAACATCACTGCAGTCGGGAAAGCGCCGCCTGGGTAGCGGGCCGCTCCAAAATTCGGTCGCGGTGGGCCAGGATGCCTGGCAGGCGGGACGTATCAACTCCATCACCTTTCAGCCAGGAGCAGATCGTAAAAAGATAAGGATCACAGATGGTGTAATCCTCGCCCATCACGAAGGGACCTTGGAAAAGGTCATCTTCAATAAGGCTTACGGCCTGAAGCATTGATTCGGGGACTTTTTTTCTCAGCGCCTCTAAGGCCTGGGGGTCGTCGGTCCAACGCGAGCCGCGCAGGCGATGTGCATGGGCGACATGCACAGTAGAAGCAAGGTAGCTGTTGAACTCCTGTATTTTCGCGAAAACAAAAGCGCTCTGGCCGCCGGTCAGAGTGTCGGGGCCGAAGCGCTGGGCGATATAAAGCAGTATTGCCGGGGTTTCGGTCAGGATACCGTCCTCGGTCAGTACCGCAGGGACTCGCCCCTTAGGGTTGATAGCCTGGTATGTGGGTTCGCGCTGCTCGTTGCGCGAAAAATCCAGGATCACGGCTTCGTAATCTGCCTTGACCTCTTCGAGCAGAATGACAGAGGCTAGCGCGACGCTTTTAGGGGCGGCAAATATCTTGAGCATATTGGATGGCTTCAGGGTTGTCGGAGGATTAGATTTTGCACTAAAGGTGTCTTAGTGTATCGCGCGACGATTCAACTAAGGTGCGCCATTTCCTCCTAAGGTCCTGCGAGGGTATCGGCCAGAGGCCGGCGGCCTTACACCGAATCCAGAAATTGACGGGCCCGAAGTGGTTTATTGTTATCATCCGCTGTCTTGTTATTAGGAGTAATGCATGAGTTTCAAGGGTACTGAGCGCTATGTCGCGACTGAAGATCTTTCTTTGGCGGTTAACGCCGCGGTCACACTTGAGCGACCGCTATTGATCAAGGGGGAGCCCGGCACGGGCAAAACCATGCTGGCTGAGGAGGTGGCTTTAGCGCTTGGCAAGCCCTTGATCCGCTGGCATATCAAGTCAACCAGTAAGGCGCAGCAGGGGCTCTATGAGTACGATGCGGTCTCGCGGTTGCGCGATTCACAGCTGGGCGATGGTCGCGTAGGGGAGATCAGCAACTATATTCGCCCCGGCAAATTGTGGGAGGCCTTTTCTGCGCCAGAGCAGGTGGTTCTGCTGATTGACGAGATTGACAAGGCAGATATCGAGTTTCCTAATGATTTATTGCTTGAACTCGACCGAATGGAGTTTTTTGTCTATGAGACGGGCGAAACAGTAGTTGCCGACCATCGTCCCATCGTGGTGATCACGAGCAATAACGAAAAAGAACTGCCGGATGCATTTTTGCGCCGCTGCTTTTTTCACTTTATTGCGTTTCCCGATCGAGTGACGATGGAAAAGATCGTCGATGTGCATTATCCAAATATTAGGCAAAATCTGATTCGCGAGGCACTCGATGTGTTTTTCGAGGTGCGTGAGATTCCAGGTCTGAAGAAAAAGCCCTCAACTTCAGAGTTGATCGATTGGCTCAAACTGCTGCTGTCCGATGATATTCCAGAGGAGATTCTCAAGTCACGCGATCCCAGCCAGGCGATTCCACCACTTTATGGCGCGCTACTCAAGAATGAGCAGGATGTACACATGTTGCAACGCCTGGCTTTCATGGTCCGGCGTGATGCACAATCAAACTGACTCGGTATTACCGAGGACAGCCGTGTGCTGATCAATTTTTTCCAGACCCTGAAAAATACCGGCGTGGCGGTGTCGGTTAAGGAATATCTGGTGCTTCTTGAAGCCGTAAAGGCGGGCTTGGCATTTGCCTCAGTGGATGATTTTTATCTGCTGGCACGCACCTGCCTTGTTAAAGACGAGAAATATTTTGATCGTTTTGATCGGGCTTTTTCTGCCTGGTTTAAGGATCTGGAAACTGTGGATGACATCATTAATGCACTCGTCCCAGAGGACTGGTTGCGTGCCCAGCTTGAGAAGCATCTTAGCGACGAAGAAAAAGCAAAAATAGAGTCTCTGGGCAGCCTGGAGAAGCTGCTCGAAGAATTTCGCAAACGTCTCGAGGAGCAGCAAAAACGCCATTCCGGAGGCAGTAAGTGGATCGGTACCGGCGGCACCTCACCATTTGGCAATAGCGGCTACCACCCGGAGGGAATTCGTGTCGGTGGTGAGAGTCGCAACCGAAGTGCGGTGAAAGTATGGGAGGAGCGCCACTACAAAAATCTGGATGATTCGGTCGCGCTGGGGGCCCGCAGCATCAAGATGGCTTTACGACGGTTGCGCAAGTTCGCCCGCACTGGCGCCGAAGAAGAACTCGATCTGGATGACACTATTCGCTGTACGGCCCGCAACGCTGGGTTTTTGGATATCAAGATGGTGCCCGAACGCCATAACGCCGTGAAAGTACTGGTGTTCTTTGATGTGGGTGGGTCTATGTATCCGTATGTGCGTAGCTGCGAGGAGCTTTTCTCTGCGGCACGCAGTGAGTTCAAGCACCTGGATTACTTTTATTTTCATAATTTTTTCTACGATTTTGTCTGGCGCGATAACCAACGCCGTCGCAATGAAATCACGCAGACCTGGGACGTGTTGCATACCTACCCACAGGATTACAAGGTCATCATTGTTGGGGATGCCTCGATGGCACCCTACGAGATTGTCAGCGTTGGCGGCAGTGTTGAATACATGAATCGGGAGTCCGGCGTGACCTGGATGACCCGCTTGCAAGAGAGTTTCGGAAAGGTCATCTGGTTTAATCCCACTCCCAAAGCCCATTGGGGATACACCCAGTCTATCGGCCTGATTCAGGAGCTCGTTGAAGATCACATGTACCCGCTGACACTTGATGGATTGGATCGGGGGATCCGTTACCTCGCCAGCTGATTGCTCTCTTACACAACGCCTTCTTATACAAAAATATGCTTTCAGTATCACCAGACAAGCTAAGTGACTGGATAGATTGTGAAACGGGAGTTTCGCAATGGATTAAGGTTGATCAGGATCGCATTGATGCGTTTGCCGCGTGCACCGAAGATTTTCAGTTTATTCATGTTGATCCCGAGCGGGCTCGTGCCGAGGGCGGATTTGATGGCACCATCGCACATGGATTTTTGTCTCTTTCTTTGCTATCACGGTTTGCAATGGATGCAAGGCTATCGCTTCAGGGTGTTGTCACCAGTATCAACTATGGCTTTGACAAACTGCGGTTCGTGAATCCGGTCGCCAGTGGCGCAAGTATTCGCGGCCGTTTTGTGCTGCGCGAGGCAGTTGAAAGAAAGCCCGGGCAGTGGATGCTGGCTTACGATGTCACGGTAGAAATTGCAGATCAGAAAAAACCCGCTATCGTCGCGCGTTGGCTCACCCTGCAGATTATTCGCTGATCATCGGCTCACCGGCTTCTTCACAGCTTCAGTTATCAGAAGAGCCCCGAACATGGCATTCAGACGCTTAAAGCAGGCGCTAAGAAAAAGAAAACTGAATCACAGTGGCGTCACGGTTGATCAGCAGGTCAACTGGGTTGCTTATGGTGCACGCTCCGGTATCTGGACAATCTGTCCGGATGTATTGTCTTCTAAAAGTGTGATTTACTCCTTTGGGGTTGGTAACAATATTGCTTGGGATCTGGCTATGATCGAGCATTATGGAGTGGAGCTACATGCGTTTGACCCTACACCTCGGTCTGTCGATTGGATCGGTGAGCAGAGCCTGCCACAGGAGTTTCATTTTCATCCCGTAGGCCTTTGCGGGTTTGATGGGTTAAGCGGGTTTGTGGTGCCTCGGCGTGAACGCCAGTTCAACTACAGCAGCATTGGAACAGAAGTAGGGTCTGGAGGAAAGATCAACTGTCCGGTGAAGCGCCTTGCCAACCTGCAGGCCAAACTTGGGCATGACGCTATCGATGTACTGAAGATGGATATCGAGGGAGAGGAGATGCGGTCTTTGCCCGACATTCTGGCCAACAGCCCTTTGCCGGGTCAGTTATTGGTTGAGTTTCATTACAACTATCCTGAGATTCCCTATGACGGGTTTTTGGATCTGGTTGGACAGTTGCGTATGGCCGGTTACCAGATCTTTCATATTTCTGAGCGCGGCTATGAATTCTCTTTCATTCATCAACGGTTACTGGGCGGTGAAAAAAAAGCGACTGAAAAGGTCGTTTTTTGAATTGAGCGATAGGCCCGCAGCGGGTATTTTTCAGGCTTAGATATCTGAAATTCACCCAGATCTGATATGTCAGGCCGGTTGATATTTGTTGCCAGATTGGAAACTTGCACCGGTATGCGCCAACCGAGTGAGCATGCGCGGACATTATTACTGATCCCAGTGCAGGAGGGCTTCTATGAATATTCTTAAAGTCAATGAGCTGATGACGGTGCGCCAGCACGGAGCGATGGATTACACCACGCCGCCATGCGACCTCGACGAGGTACGTCGTTACCGCCTGGCACGTATCCAGGAGGAACTGGTCCGCCAGGATTTGGCCGGCATCATACTTTATGACCAACTGAACACGCGCTACGCCACCGATGGCACCAATATGCAGATCTGGTGTGCGCATAATGAAGCTCGGTATGTTTATGTGCCCGCCGAAAGTGGCGCCATCGTGTTCGAGTACGGCGGCAAGTCGCTACTCTCGGACGGATTGCCTGGGATCGAACGAGTTGCTAAGCCCATCACATTTTTCTACATGGTTGCCGGTCAGCATGTGGCTGAAAGGGCGAAAACCTGGGCAGTCGAGATGGACGCCATTATCCGTGAGCACAGCGGCGGCAACCAGCGCATCGCTATCGATCGATTGGCCCCGGTGGGCGTGCAGATGATGGAAGAGCTGGGGTACGAGGTGCATGACGGTTTTACGGTGATGGAGAAGGCCCGTGAAATCAAGAGCGCCGGTGAAATTGCTCTGATGCGAACATCGATCGAAGTCTGCGAACGGGCCGTGCAACAGATGCAAGAAGCGCTTAAACCCGGAATCACGGAGAATGCGCTATGGGCAGAACTGCATCACGGCAATATTGCGGGTGGTGGTGAGTGGATAGAGACGCGACTTTTGTCGTCCGGCCCGCGTACCAATCCGTGGTTTCGTGAATGCTCCATGCGGCCTATTGAGAAAGGCGATATGGTGAGTTTTGATACCGATCTTATTGGCCCCTACGGCTACTGCTGCGATATGTCCCGCTCATGGATTTGTGATGCCGAGCCAGACGATGAACAGCGACGCTTGTATGCGGCGGCTTACGAGCAGATCAAGCGAAATACCGAACTGCTCAAGCCCGGGCTCGGATACCGGGAACTGACCGAAAAACTGCACCCAATGAAAGACGAGTACATTTCTGGCCGTTACGGTGTCGCAATGCACGGTGTGGGCCTTTGCGATGAAGCGCCGGCCATTTACTACCCGCAGGATTATGATGAAGTCGGATACGATGGGGTATTCCAGGAAGGCATGGTGATATGTGTCGAGGCGCTTATCGGGGTTGAAGGCGGTAGAGAATGCGTCAAGCTTGAGGAGCAGGTACTGGTTACGGCCGATGGCTATGAGCAGTTGACCACTTACCCGCTGCAAGATAACTGGGTATGAGTGAGAGTTCTTGATTGTGCCTCGCCTGAGTGCAGGGTTTCATTAATTTTGCCAGTGGGGCGTGATGGAAGCAAAGACGAGATCATTTTCTACCGTATCTGAAGATGCGATTGGGGCATATCAGGAAGACGGGGTGGTCTGCCTTCGCGGCATGATTGCAGATGAGTGGCTCGACCTTGCCCGCAAGGGTATCGACCAAAATCTGCAATATCCTGGCCGCTTCTTTCGGGATCACACCCCCGCCGACTCATTGGGTCGCTATGTGTTTGAGTACTGGTCGTGGCCCGATACGCCCGAAATAAAAAAGATCGTCCTGCATTCACCCCTGGCGCAGATCGCAGGCGAACTGATACAGGCCCAGCAGGTCAACATGGTAATGGATAACTGGTTTATGCGCGAAGCCGGTGCGAGCAATGGCGCGCCTTGGCATCATGATGAGCCGTATTTCGATTTTGAGGGTACCCTCTGTGTAGTTTGGATTCCTCTAGATCCCGCACCGGTGACAGATGGCCTAAACTTTGTGCGCGGGTCGCATAACTGGGGTGAACTCTATATTGCGCCCGAGTTCAGCAAGAATGTGCCATTTACCTGTGAGGGTAGCGCCTATAAGCCGGTTCCGGATATTGATGCAGACCCCAGTGCCTATGAATTTTTGTCCTGGAACGTCAATGTGGGTGACTGCCTGGTGTTTGACTTCAGGACCTTGCACTGCGTCATGAGCAAGAGTGAAGCTGCCAAGCAAAGTCAACGTCGCCTCACCCTGCGTTTTGGCGCTGAGGATACGATCTTTAGCCCGCGCGGGAAATGGACCGAAGAAACTTCAGAGTACCTGATCAACCAAGGCCAATCGCCCGGCACCGCTATTGACTGCGAACTGATGCCCAGGGTCTGGGAGAAAATGCCCTAGCATTCGCACTTTATTTAGTCTTTTACGGGAGGAAAAGATGACTCAGCCAATGAACATATTGTTTCTGATGGCGGATCAGTTGGCGCCGCAGTTTCTGCCGGCCTATGGCCACCCGGTGGTTAAGACCCCCCGACTTGACGGCATCGCTGAAAACAGCGTGGTTTTCGATGCACACTATACGAATTCACCTCTGTGTGTTCCGGCTCGAGCTGGACTGATGACCGGGCAATTGCCCTCCAGAATCAATTGCTTCGATAGCGGCTGTGATTACGAGTTTTCTATCCCCACACTTGCCCACTACCTGCGGGCCAATGGTTATGTCACCGCGCAAAGCGGTAAGGCGCATTACATTGGAGCAGACCAGTTACATGGACTTGAGAAACGACTGACAGCCGATATTTGTCCATCTGACAACTGCTGGTATGGTATCTGGGATGATCCAGACCGGACCCTAGACTGGTTTCACAATTTGAAAAACGTTGTCACGGCAGGCACTGTCGAGAGGTCAAGTCAGCAGGACCATGATTACGATGCGACCCATGCTGCAGTGCGCTGGCTGTATGACTATGCCCGGGGTTCTGACCAAAGGCCTTTTTTGCTGAAGGTGTCATTCACCCATCCGCATGACCCTTACGTCACCCCACCCCAATACTGGAACCGTTACCGCCATGACGAGATTGATATGCCGGTCATCCCTTTCATGCCTGTCGCCGATCGCGATGAGCATGGCCAGTGGCTATTCCAGCATTACGATCGCAATGAATATGATGTTACCGATGAGCATATACGACAGGCCCGCCATGGTTACTATGGCTCGATTTCATTAGTAGACGATCTGGTCGGCCAGGTATTGGACGCATTGACATCGGCCAGACTGGATGAGAACACCATCGTTGTCTTTACGGCGGATCATGGTGATATGCTTGGTGAGCGGGGCGCCTGGTACAAGATGAGTTTTTATGAGCATTCCTGCAGGGTGCCACTTTTCATCATGGTGCCCGGAGAAAACGGCTCCAGGCGGGTCAGCCAATGCACGTCATTGATCGATCTGATGCCAACCCTGCTGGATTTGGTGTTGGATCAGGGTTGCGACCATCTGGTGGAATCTATCGATGGGCGCAGCCTTAGCCCCCTGATGTCCGGTGACGCCACAGCGTGGTGCGATGAGGCAGTTGCCGAAATATGTTTTGAGGGCGCCCGCGCGCCGGGCATGCTAATTCGTCGTGGCACAAAAAAATATGTGCACTGGGAAGGGGGGCCCTGCAGTCTTTTTGATCTGCAGCATGACCCGCATGAAAAAGAAAACCTGGTTACGGAACCAGCCTATAGTGACGAGATCGCTTTATTTGATAAGGAAGTGCACGAACGATGGCCTGTAGAGCAACTTACCGAAAAAATTCTGCTTAAGCAACGACGCAACGCCCTGGTGCACCAAGCACTTATGACAGGCGAGGTTACGGCTTTGGACTTCCAGCCATTTGATGACGCATCGAAGCGTTACTATCGAGGGCATGGTAACTGGCACAAAGCAGAAGAGCGGGATTTTCTACGGTTTGACTCTAAAGACATTCCTGAATAAGCCGGCACATGCAAACTGCTCATCCAGGGTGAGCTTAGTCACCGGCTGCCAGTAGTTAAGTCCAACTGCTTCATGGAATCATTGATCGGGATGACACCTTGTCAGTTCGATCAATAATGGGAGCTTGAACTTGCGCGATTGATGCATAATCTTCCAGCAGGGAATGATATCGGGGGGAAACAATGGCGATTGAAGATCTATTCAATGAGAAGACCATCATCGATCTTAGCTTTTATAATTTTCGAAACGCGATAACGGCAGCTTATTTCGCGAACAATGAACTCGAAGTGCTCAAGGTTAATGATAATTTCCGTTGATTTTTCCCTATCCTGGGCAATGTGACCAATGTTTATTTTCCCGATGTTCTTGAGCAACTGGGCATTGCCGGTGAGCAGGTTGATGCCTTTGTCGCCGGAATCAAAAATGATGGCCGCGTGCTGATTCCTGAGATTCAGATCGAGGTAGAGGGCGAGACGAGGGTTTATTCGCTGTTGTCAACCCGGACCAAGGATTCGGCATTCTCCTACCTCAATGGCATTCAGGGGCAGTTTGTGGATCGCACCCAGGAGTGGAACCTAAAGCACGAAAAGGAAGAACTCCTTGAGGAAAGGTTAAAGGATCAGGAGTTGATTGCAGCCAAGACCCAGCAACTTGAGCAGTTGGCAAAACGCCTTGCCCAATACCTCTCACCTCAAATATACGAGACAATCTTCTCCGGAAAAAGCATAGAAAAGGACAGCTATAGCCGAAAAAATCTCACCGTTTTCTTTTCCGACATCGTGCAGTTCACTGATATGAGTGATTCTCTGGAGCCGGAGAAGTTGGCTACGGTGATCAATTCCTATCTTTCTGAAATGACTCAAGTTGCGCTTGATTGTGGCGGCACGATCGACAAGTTCATTGGTGACGCGATATTGGTGTTCTTTGGTGATCCTGAGAGCCGCGGTGAAAAACAAGACGCTCTTGCAGGCGTTGATATGGCCATCAAGATGCAGGAGCGAATCAAGGAGTTACAAGGCTATTGGAAGAAAAACGGTGTGACAAATGGCCTGAATGTTCGAATGGGAGTCACTACCGGGTATTGCACGGTAGGGAACTTCGGTTCGAGTCAGAGAATGGACTACACCGTTCTAGGCAAGCCGGTGAATCTTGCGGCCAGGCTGGAATCACTTGCCGACGCTGGCCAAATACTGATCTCTGACGCCACCTATGCCCTGATCGAGCAGCAAGTGGATTGCAAGTTTGTTGATGAAATACAGCCCAAGGGCTTTGCACGGGCAGTCAATGTTTATTCTGTGCAAGAGTTCAAAGGGACCTATGAGAGAAATAGTCGCACTAACCTCAGTCATACGTTGAAGCATGTGGAAGTGAATATTCTGGATAGTTCCGATATTCCGGCTGCAATTCGTGAATTGAAGCTAATACAAGACGAAATTCAAGCGCATCTATCTTCGTCAGTCGATCCGAGCGACTCCGACTAGCCAAGTGAGAAAACATAAAACAGAACCATTTGGATCTTTATGACAAGTGAAGTGAGTTGGGTTGAGAAAAGACTGTGCGGCGATGGGCTGCCCATTGTTATCGATGGCGGCATGGGGACCGAACTGGAAAAGTCCGGGGTACCAATGGACGACAAAGTCTGGAGCGCCCGCGCCATCATGTCGCATCCCCAGGTCGTGCGCCAGGTGCACGAGCGATTCATCGAGGCCGGTGCTGAAGTCGTCATCACCAACACGTTTTCTACGGCGCGACATATGTTGGAGCCAGGGGGTCTGGGCCACGAAGTGCGTAAGATCAATGCCAAAGCCGTATCCCTCGCCAAGCAGGCACGAGATGCTGTCGCGCAGCACCCTGTAGCCATTGTTGGGTCGATCTGTG
>JAPKAJ010000291.1 GCA_028825345.1 Arenicellales bacterium
GATACTGGTCCTTGAGGATGGAACCGTGTTTCATGGCCGTTCCGTGGGAGCCTCGGGCGAGGCGGTAGGGGAGGTTGTTTTTAACACAGCCATGACGGGCTATCAGGAGATCGTCTCCGATCCATCCTATGCTCGCCAGATCGTCACGCTGACTTGCCCGCATATTGGCAATGTTGGGGCGAATAATGACGATACTGAATCTTCCAGAGCCTTTGCCTGCGCGTTGGTTGTACGCGACTTTCAAGGCCGACCCAGTAATTTTCGCTCTGATGAGTCACTCGATGAATATCTCTGCGGGCAGGGCGTGGTGGGCATCAGCGACATCGATACTCGCCGGTTGACGAGATTACTGCGAGAGAAAGGCTCTCAGAACGGCTGCGTGCAGGCTGGCGCTATCGATGAAGCCCAGGCACTGACCCAGGCGCGAGCTTTTCCTGGACTCAAAGGAATGGATCTTGCCAAAGCTGTCACAACCCATGAAAGTTACCCCTGGGCTGAAGGCACCTGGCAGCTCCGAGGTGGATTTCGCCCTCCCCCTGATGTGCGCTGGCGGGTGGTTGCCTACGATTTTGGGATCAAACGCAACATCCTGCGACTTTTGACTGATCGCGGGTGTGCCGTGGAGGTCGTACCAGCGCAGACATCAGCCGAGGAGGTGCTTGCGCGCGCACCTGACGGTGTATTTCTTTCCAACGGTCCCGGAGACCCCGAGCCTTGCACCTATGCGATCGAGGCCATTGCCCAGATTATTAAAAGCGCAACACCCATATTTGGTATTTGTCTGGGCCACCAGTTGCTTGCACTCGCCGCTGGGGCCCGCACCCTGAAGATGAAGTTCGGCCATCATGGCGCAAATCACCCAGTTGTCGACCTCGCCTCGCAAAAGGTCATGATCACCAGTCAGAACCATGGGTTTGCGGTAGACCCCGATTCGTTGCCTGCACACCTGACAGTGACGCACCGCTCGCTGTTCGACCAGTCGATCCAGGGCATTGCGCTGACGGATGCTCCGGCATTTTCCTTCCAGGGCCATCCGGAGGCGAGTCCTGGTCCCCAGGACATCGTCAATTTGTTCGATCGCTTTATTGATTTAATGGCGTCAGCCAAGGGAGCAACTGATGCCTAAACGTACCGACATCCGCTCGATTCTGGTGATTGGGGCAGGGCCGATTGTTATCGGCCAGGCCTGCGAGTTCGATTATTCGGGGGTACAGGCATGCA
Source organism: Arenicellales bacterium (assembly GCA_028825345.1). Lineage (GTDB taxonomy): Bacteria > Pseudomonadota > Gammaproteobacteria > Arenicellales > UBA868 > UBA868. The sequence continues at coordinate 1,222 of JAPKAJ010000291.1, forward strand.
AGGCGCTGCGCGAGGAAGGTTATCGCGTCATCCTGGTTAATTCGAACCCCGCGACGATTATGACCGACCCTGAGTTTGCTGATGCCACTTACATCGAGCCGATTACCTGGGAGGATGTCGCGCTGGTGATCGAAAAAGAGCGGCCCGATGCGTTATTGCCCACCATGGGAGGACAAACCGGCTTGAACTGTTCGCTCGACCTGGTGCGCCACGGGGTGCTGGAAAAGTTTGGTGTGCAGATGATTGGTGCAACCCGAGATGCAATAGACAAGGCCGAGGATCGGGAACGTTTTCGCAATGCCATGCGCGCTATTGGCCTGGAGGTCGTAGATGGAGATCTGGCGCACTCCATGGAGGAGGCCATGGAGGTACTCGAACAGATCGGTTTTCCGGTGATTATCCGCCCCTCCTTTACCCTGGGCGGCAGTGGCGGCGGTATTGCTTATAACACCGAGGAATACACCGCCATCTGTAACCGTGGGCTTGATGCCTCACCCACCGGCGAATTACTGATCGAAGAATGCATTCTGGGCTGGAAAGAGTTCGAGATGGAGGTGGTGCGCGATAGTCGGGATAACTGCATTATCGTTTGCTCTATTGAGAATTTCGATGCGATGGGTGTGCATACCGGTGATTCGATTACTGTTGCTCCGGCGCTAACCCTGACTGACAAGGAATACCAGATCATGCGCAACGCGAGCATCGCGGTGCTGCGCGAGATCGGTGTTGATACGGGCGGTTCCAACGTGCAGTTTGCAATCGACCCGGCCAGCGGTCGTATGGTCGTTATTGAGATGAATCCAAGAGTATCGCGTTCATCAGCGCTGGCTTCTAAGGCAACTGGCTTTCCAATTGCTAAGGTGGCGGCCAAACTGGCCATTGGCTACACCCTTGATGAACTTGACAATGATATTACCGGCGGTGCGACGCCAGCATCGTTCGAGCCGGCTATTGATTACATCGTTACCAAGATTCCCCGTTTTGATTTTGAGAAGTTTCCCCAGGCCGATTCTTCTTTGACCACACAGATGAAATCTGTTGGCGAGGTCATGGCCATCGGACGGACATTTAAAGAGTCGTTCCAGAAAGCACTACGTGGCCTTGAGATCGGCAGCCACGGGTTGGATCCACTGTGGGATGACACTCACGGTGAGATCGATATGCATGATCTCACCCGTGCACTGCGTATCCCTGGTGCCCGTCGGGCCTGGCACATTGCGGATGCCTTTCGTCATAAGCTGACCCTGGCAGAGGTGCAGTCACTGACAGGCATTGACCCTTGGTTCCTTGCACAAATCGAGGAACTGGTTGCGACCGAGGCAATCATCCGTTCATCTAAGTTCGCCGAATTGGATAGGCCCACCTTGAGAGAATTCAAACGTGATGGGTTTTCAGATGTTCGACTGGCGAATTTGCTTGGCGTTAGTGAGATCGAGCTGCGCTCCCGGCGACATGATCTGGATGTGCGACCGGTCTACAAGCGGGTCGATTCATGTGCGGGCGAGTTCTCTACGCCAACTGCCTACATGTACTCGACGTACGAAGATGAGTGTGAAGCCAATCCCGAGCCGGTAGATAAGGTGATTGTCCTTGGTGGTGGGCCAAACCGTATCGGCCAGGGCATTGAATTCGATTACTGTTGCGTACATGCAGCGATGGCGCTGCGTGAAGATGGTTACCAGACCATTATGATCAACTGCAACCCTGAGACAGTATCAACGGATTACGATACCTCGGACAGACTTTACTTTGAGCCGTTAACGCTTGAAGACGTGCTGGAGGTCTGCGCGATCGAAAATCCCACCGGACTCATCGTGCAGTATGGCGGCCAGACACCGTTGAAACTGGCCAGGGGGCTGGCGCAGGCGGATGTGCCAATTCTTGGTACCTCGCCGGAATCAATCCATCAGGCCGAGGACCGTAAGCACTTTCAGGACCTGATCCACCAGTTGGACCTACTGCAGCCGCCTAACCGGACAGCAACCACAGATGATGAGGCGCTGGCAGGTGCGCTAGAGATTGGTTATCCGCTGGTGGTGCGGCCGTCCT
>JAPKAJ010000292.1 GCA_028825345.1 Arenicellales bacterium
ATGCGGCGGTCTTGAAAACCGTTGAACTGAAAGGTTCCGGGGGTTCGAATCCCTCCCTCTCCGCCATTACCCTTTCGTAAAATCAACTGAAGCCTGACCTAACCCTCCGGCTTGTCCATTTATAGCAGATCCGTCGAGCACAGCGAAAATTTACCAGGACGGAGCCACTGTCGCGCCTGCTGGAGTTTTTCAAATGAACTCGCAGCTGGCGAGATCATCGCACTGTTAAGCTGCTCAAACTACGAGACGGAGCGATCGATTAATTCGCATAGATCCATGCGTCTAGAAGATATCTGATCGGTTATTCTTTTTTAAACCTGTAACTCCGGACCCAATCGCAATAACGATACACAGTGCAGTCCTTAACCAGTTGTGCCAGCCGTGTGAGCGCCTTGTCGCGGTTCCAGTACATTAGCGCATTCATGAACCGATTATTGTTTAAGTCAGGATGCATAAAACGCTCCTGCTCGGTATCGATATCATAAGGATGTAGATACGTCGTGATCGGCCCCTTCCTGTCACCTCGCCTGCAAGCCCACCGGGTAAGGAAAAAAGGGAGCACCCGAAGATAAACCCCTCCTGCGATAGGGAGAGGTGGAAGTGGATGCGAGTGGACCGCCACTGGGATTTCCAACACTCCAGAGGCCATGGTTCGTGCGTGGCACCCAAAGCCCGGCCAGCCGTAAAGCGGATTTGATCCTGGGAGTACAGAACTGCTGTACTCGATACCAGCATCTGCCAGTACTTTATATGCCCATTGTGTATCCTGGGTCAAAGAAAACGTCGGTGCACGAAACCCCTTTACCAGCCCAAATTCTGAGACGCTCAATGCATCGAGATTTCTGGCTAAATCCGCCTCCATCTGATTCGGATCCAATTTTGTCAATTGGGTATGAGTGTCGCCGTGGGCAGCGATTTCGTGGCCCGCCAGGGCGATATCACGCAACAGTGAAGGGTAGCGACGGGCAACGCTTCCTACGGTAAAAAAAGTTGCGCTGACACCCCAGTATTCCAAGGCCTGGAGAATAACTTGGGTGTTTGTTTCAAGACGATCCCGATAATTCATGCCATTGGGGATGTGCTCTCGGACATCCTCGAGGTCGATACCCAGGAGCAGCACCGGTTTTGAGTTCTCAATCGGCATTTAAGGTGGCCGGTGAAGAAGATTCAGGAGTTGGACTTACCACACGCGTCAGATCTTGATCTTGAGTGGATGACTGCACCGGTCACACTCAGTAAGAACGCAAGTATGACGGGGTAGGTGGTGTTAAGCTGGCGGCCGATCTGCGAGTAGGAAGTAATCTGTAAAATAGTCAGGATGATTGCGTAGGAGCCGAGTCCTGCCAAAAGCCCAAAGCTGAGCGCATCCCATGTCGATATTCTGGAGCCACGCGCGATCTGAAAGATCCTAAGCCCAAGTCCGCCAAGCGCAAAGACAAAAGCCACTTGTGGCATGCGACGGTAAATCCACGCGATGCTACGAAGAATCTTGTCTCGACTCCTTATCTTTTCAGTATGAAAGCGCGGCACCCTCGTTAGAAGATCGGGCCGCTGTGGTCGAACTGGGGACCCGGTGACATATTTGTAATTAATTACAAGCTTGTCATCGTCGATACTTCCGGCCCGGGGACCGTTTTCAATAAACCCTTTGAATTTAACCATGCGCGCAAGGGTTTTAAACAAGGTCTGGCCGGCCAGCAGGTTCCACTCGCCGTGCCAGGTCGGTGCGAGATTGCCGTAACGAGGACGACAGGCGATTTTGCTGGATTGGCAGGCGCTGTCAATCTGGGCTCCGATAGAGGAAAGAAATTCATGCGTACGTCGAGCGTCGCGAAAATAACCGATACTAGAAAGCCCGTCACGAAATGCCCACGGAAAGTAAGCCGCCGGGTAGTCAGAGAATCCCTTCATCCAGGTCTTCGTGCCCCTTCCAGACTCAAAGTAAGGTTCTAATTGCTTGAAACTAGGACTAACAGCATAGGCAATCTCCCGGGCATCCCGGCTAACTGGGATAAACCGTTTCCAGCGGTCTGTTTGGATCCGTAGTAGCCCTCCATAGGCCGATTCGAATGAGGGGCTTTTCACACCGTTGGTGATGAAGACGCCATAGTGCTGGTAATTCATATACGCGGTCGCGGTATGGATAGTGAGAAAACCTGCAGCAACGATGAGGCTTGCGCGAAAGCAGGCGCTTATGGCCGCAATTCTCCCAGCATAGAGATTCAGCCGGTGGTGCTGGATTGCGTAAAACAGCCCAAAGATTCCCAAAGTGGGTGCAATCCAGATCGCCTCACCCCGTATGTTCCAAAACCATCCCAGCACGACGCCTAAAAAGAGTAACAACAGCCAGTGGGTTTTACCCTCCATTGCTCGCCCAAAGGTAAGCTGGGCAAGGCCAAATATCAGCAAAGATACTGCAGGATATATTCCAAATCGAAAGGGATAGACGTTGGGAAAAAAGTTGTAAGTAAAAGGGTTAAAAGCTAAAACGGCAAAAGCTACCCAAAGAAAAGCCGGGCGCACGTTGAGTCGCTTCATTCCAAGCACGAAAACCAGGCAGGCGCCAAGGTACAGCAGTTCCTGGGAAACAATCAGTGGAATATTCAGAACGTTACTGAATGCGATGAAGAGTGGGTATCCGGAACCCTTCATCAGGGTGAATTGGTTATAGTCACCCAGCCAGTCGCCCTGGAGGATGCTTAAGGCAAGCCCTACGAACAAGGTATCGTCATGGGGCGCAGACCGGGCAACAATTTCCTGGGGCGCCAGCAGCCAAAGTTTAACAAAGGCAATTAAGGCGCACCCAATCAGAAAGTTTTTGGTGCTGCCGGGAGTGGTAGTTGAGTTGTCCATACCGTAGAAGAAGGTTGCGTATTTGCGGGGCCAGGTCGGCGCAGAAAGATTACCCAGACAGTGTCAATTGTACTTGCCTGGGTGTTTTGAAGATACTTAGAGTCAAGTGGCCTGCGGCTCGCATGCTTCGACGGGAGAAAACCGCGTAGCGATCCGGGGCCGAGGTAGCCCGGTCGGCGTGGTAGCATTGGCGGAATATTCTTGCATGATCCCAGATGATTGATAATTCCCTAACCGTAGTAGTGCCGGTGTTTAATGAGGCCCAATCTCTACCCACCTTTTTGCCGGAACTTGTTGGTTACTGTCGCGAGCACGGGTTTCAACTTATATTTGTCGATGACGCATCGACTGATGAGTCCGCCAGTCTGATCCAGCCCGAATGCAACGGTAAAATGTGCCGTTTGATCC
>JAPKAJ010000044.1 GCA_028825345.1 Arenicellales bacterium
GTGTGTGGGCCTCAATTTGTGCATTTTCACAGATAGATATGTGTTGCAAACTTTTAAAATTGTAAATGTTATCCGCTGTCAGAATTGCGTGACCATGCCGATGGTAAACAACATCTTTGCGGTTATGAAGAGCATCAAAATCACAGATGAGTCACACCAAAACTGGAGAATAACGTGAGTCGCAGTGACGCTATTTCTGACATCGAGAGTTATTTTGACGACGGCGTCTTCAGGGCTGATCTGGCGCGCCGTGTAGCGATCCGCACGGAAAGTCCCATACCCGAACGTCGCCCGGAACTGTATCGCTATCTGACGGAAGAAATGTCCCCTTATCTTGAGGATATGGGTTTCACGTCTGAGGTTTTTGATAATCCCCGTGAAGATGGCGGGCCGTTTCTCGTGGCGCGGTACCACGAAAGCGACGGTTTGCCGACGGTCATGACCTATGGCCATGGTGATGTGGTCCGCGGTTATGATGATCAGTGGCGCGACGGCCTTAATCCTTGGCTGATCACCGAAGAAGGCGAGCGTTGGTATGGGCGCGGCACGGCTGATAATAAAGGTCAACACACGATTAATCTGGCGGCCATGAAAGCCGTTCTCAAAGAACGCGGGCAGCTGGGTTTTAATGTCGTGGCCCTGATCGAAACCGGTGAGGAATGCGGATCACCCGGTCTCAATGAATTTTGTTCTTCTCATAAGGAGTTGTTCGAGGCAGATGTTTTTATCGCCTCTGACGGACCGCGCCTGCAGCCGGACCAGCCGACGATCTTTATGGGATCGCGCGGGGTATTTAATTTCACCATGACCCTCAATTTGCGCGACGGCGGCCACCATTCTGGTAACTGGGGCGGGCTTTTGGCTAATCCCGGAGTGATCCTGTCGCATGCTCTGGCGACAATCGTCGATGCCAAAGGGCAGATACTGGTAGACGGCTGGAAGGCAGCACCGATGACAAATGCGGTTCGCCAGGCGCTTGCTAAGTTGAACGTTGGTGGTGGCGACGGCGGCCCGGAAATCGATCCCAGCTGGGGTGAGCCGGGGCTGACAGCTGAGGAAAAGGTGTTCGGTTCCAACACCTTTGAGATTCTTGCATTCGAGACCGGCAACCCGCGTAATCCGGTTAACGCCGTGCCGCCGCGCGCCGTTGCCCACGGCCATATTCGCTTCGTCGCCGGATCTGATCCGAAAAACTTCCTGCCGGCTTTACGCAACCATCTTGATGAGCGCGGTTTCGAGATGATCGAGTTGGAAATTGAGCAAGATATTATGTATGCGACCCGCCTCGACCCGGACCATCCCTGGGCCCGCTGGGCGGTTAAATCCATCGAAGCGACAGCGATGCGCGATGTCGCGGTATTACCCAATCTTGGTGGGTCGCTGCCGAACGACGTGTTCGCCGAAGTTCTCGGCCTGCCGACCATCTGGGTGCCGCACTCTTATGCCGGATGCTCCCAGCATGCGCCGAACGAACACGTTCTGGCGCCGGTTTGCCGTGACGCACTCAGAATTATGACTGGGCTTTGGTGGGATTTAGGCGCTGGGGATACCCCTGCGCTGGGAAGAACATTATGACCGAACTTTGCGATTTGGACGCCGTTGAATTGCGTCGGCGTATCGGCACCAAGGAGATTTCGCCGGTGGAGTTGCTGGAAAGCTGCATTCAGCGGACCGAAGATGTCGACGGCGCCGTCAACGCTATGGTCACACGGTGTTATGACCGCGCCCGTGCCGAAGCCAAAATAGCCGAGCGCCGTGTTCTGCAGGGCGAGGATCTCGGCGTTTTGCACGGGTTACCCGTTGGCATTAAGGATCTGGAAGCGACGGAGGGTGTGCGCACCACTTCCGGATCAAAGCTTTTGGCCGATCATGTGCCGGAGGAGGACCAGTTGTCGGTCGCCAATACCCGCGCAGAAGGGGCGATTGTCATCGGCAAGACCAACACACCGGAATTTGGCACGGGAGCAAATACCCGCAACCTGGTGTTTGGCGTGACCGGTAATCCGTTTGATTCTGCCAAGACATGCGGTGGGTCGTCAGGCGGCTCGGCTGTCGCTTTGGCGACGGGAATGGCCCCGCTGGCCAGTGGCTCGGACTTCGGCGGCAGTTTGCGTACTCCGGCAGGTTTCTGTGGTGTCGCCGGTTTCAGGCCGTCACCGGGTGTCGTGCCGTCGGAAAAACGCCCGGTCGGACTGTCACCATTTTCGGTGCTCGGTTCCATGGGCCGCACCATCAGCGATGCGGCGTTGTTGCTGTCGGCACAGGTTTCTATCGACCCCCGCGATCCGTTTTCTGTCGATCTTGATCCCGCTCTACTTGACCCGTTAGCACCGGCTGATCTCGGGTCTGTGCGCGCAGCCATTTCTGTTGATCTGGGTAACGCGCCCATGTCCGCCGCCTATCGGGATATTTTTAAGGCGCGATCGGGTATGTTCAGGAACGTATTTGCCGATGCCGAGGATCGTGATCCGGATTTCACTGACGTGCATACATGTTTCGAAGTCCTGCGCGGCGTCACTTATGTGGCGGCGCACGGTGAACGTGTTCGCAACCATCGCAACGACATCAGCCCCAATGTTGTAGATAACGTTGACCGGGGGCTGAAATATAATCTCGAAGATGTTGCGCAGGCACATCTTGACCAAACCAGGATCGCACGGGACTGGTTAGCACTTTTTGATGAGGTTGATGTGGTGATCTGTCCGGCGGCATCTGTGTCACCGTTTGCCCATGCCAATTGGTCAGTAAGTGAGATTGACGGACAGCAGATGGACACTTACATGCGCTGGCTGGCGATCACCTATATGCCGACCATGGCCACCGCCTGTGGAGCCGTGTTGCCGTGCGGTGTCGATGATCAAGGCATGCCGTTCGGTATACAGGTGCTGGGTCCACCGGGTGCTGACCGCCATGTGCTGGAGGTTGCCCGCGCCCTTGAAATCGTGCTCGCCGCCAATCCGGAAACCGCACGTCCAGTGCCCGATCTTGCTAAATTAATAAAGACAACATGAGAATTTTCACCGCCTGTCTTGGCACGGAAACCCATACCGGAGCCCCGTTACCGACCGATCTTAGCGGCTTTGAGAGCAGTCATCTGGTGCGCGGCGGCGATCACGGTGAGACAACACATATGTTCGGAGCGCCTCTGGTGTTATGGCGTGAACGCGCAGAGGCTAAGGGCTGGGAAGTTGTTGAAGGACTATCTGCATTTGCCACCCCATCGGGACTGGTGGTGCGAAAAGTCTACGAAGACCTGCGCGACGAAATTCTTGAAAGCCTGCGTGCAGCCATGCCGGTTGATGCGGTGTTTCTCAGCTTGCACGGGGCTATGGTGGCGGATGGTTACGACGATTGTGAGGAAGATACCCTGCGTAAAATCAGGGAGATCACCGGCCCGGATATTCCAATAGGCGCTGAGTACGATCTGCATTGCCATATCACCCGCCAGTTCCTGAGCGACCTGAACGCCCTGGTGATTTACAAGCAATACCCACATACCGATTTTATCGCCCGCGCTGAGGAGCTGTGGCAGATTATGGAGGGCACTATCGAAGGCCAAATAAAGCCGAAGATCAGCGCTTTCGATTGCCGGATGATTGGTCTCTATCACACCACCCGTGAGCCGATGAGCTCATTCGTTGAACGCATGACCGAGCTTGAGAAGTCTGACCGGGTTTTGTCGATTTCACTTGGGCATGGTTTCCCCTGGGGTGACGTTCCGGCGGAAGGCACGCGGACGATTGTTGTCACCGATGATCGCCAGGAGCACGGCGATGCTTTAGCCGAAAAACTGGGGCGCGAGCTTTGGGATATACGCGATGAAATAACGCCGCGTTACCTCGATCTCGACGCCACCGTTGATGCGGCCATTGAGGAGCCAGACGGACCGGTGGTGATCGCTGATATGGCAGATAATCCGGGCGGTGGCGGTCCGGGTGACAGCACTTTCATCTTGGCTCAGTTGCTAGAGCGCGGTGTCACAAATGTTGCGGTCGGCGGTATCTGGGACCCGGTGGCGGCGTCGATCTGCGTCGGTGCGGGTGTGGGGGCAAGGTTCCCCCTGCGTCTGGGCGGCAAGACCGGCCCGACGTCTGGCGACCCACTGGATCTTGAGGTCGAAGTTATCGGGGTGAAGCGCGATCATACGATCATCAGTCTTGGCGGCTCAATCCGTTATATGGGAGATGCCGCCTGGATACGTACCAACGGCATCGACATTATCGTGCATGAGGCGCGCTGCCAGAACACCATGCCGAATTTTTTCGAAAGTTTTGATCTCGACCCGACGCAATATAAAGTTTTGGTGGTCAAATCCATGCAACATTTTTACACCGGCTACGCGCCGCTGGCATCGAGGATCATCTATTGTGCGGCACCCGGCACCCTGACCTGGGATATGAGTGAAATCGCGCACCAGAAAATTGCCCGCCCAGTGTGGCCGATAGACCTCGACCCGTGGCGATCGAACGAAGGACGTCCCTGGGACTAAGCAAACCCCGAGCAAATTGAACTAATTTGCAGCGACGTATTTGCGTTAGAACTATGGATTAAGAATCCCGATTTTCCTCGACTGCATGGCAGGCAATCAGGCTATCTCCATCGGTGCGTAATTCAGGCAATTCAGCGCGGCAACGTTTATTGGCGAGCGGGCAGCGGGGATGGAACGTGCAGCCGCTCGGCGGGTCAATGGGATTGGGTACTTCTCCCTGAACAGGCGCTCTTTCGATCCCGGTCATATCCATGTCCGGAATGGTATCGAGCAACAGGCGGGTGTAGGGGTGTTTTGGAGCTTTGAACAATCTGCCGGCTGTCGCCACTTCGCATAACCGGCCGAGATACATAACGCCGATTTTATCTGAAACATGATAGACAACAGCCAGATTGTGGCTAATGAACATGTACGTCAGGCCTAAGCGGCGTTGCAGGTCCTCCATCAGGTTGAGAATTTGCGCCTGCACGGACACATCAAGTGCCGAGGTCGGCTCATCACAGACAAGGAACTCTGGTTCGCTTGAAAGCGCTCTGGCAATGGAAATTCTCTGGCGCTGACCGCCTGAGAACTCATGCGGGAATTTGTCGCCATCGGCTGGCGAAAGGCCGACCTGGGTCAGCAGTTGACCAACGCGGTCGCTGATTTCCTGTGTTGATGTGGCCAGTTTGAAAACACGGATAGGTTCAGAAACGATATCACGAACCCGCCAGCGCGGATTGAGGCTGGCATATGGATCCTGAAAGATCATCTGCCAGCGTCGACGAACTAAATCGGCATCCTTTTTTTGTATGGCGTCGTTAAGATTGATGCCATCAAATATAATTTCACCACCCGATGGCTTATGCAGGCCGACAATCAGTTTGGCGACTGTCGATTTCCCACACCCTGATTCACCAACCAGCGAGAAGGTTTCGCCCTTGTTGATCGTAAATGAAAGGCCATCAACGGCTTTCAATATCTGTTTGGGCTGATTTTCGATAACCCGGGCCAGCCAGGGTTTCGAGACATCAAAATGCTTGGCCAGATTGTTGACCTGGAGTAGCGCGTTCTCAGCCATTTGCCGCCATCCCATCATATAACCAGCAAGCCGCCCGGCTGGCCCCGCCGGTGGCCATCAAATCAGGACGCTCGCTGAAGCACCTGTCGCTTGCATCGGGACAGCGGGGATTGAAGGCGCAGCCTTTTGGAATTTCGTTCAGCCGCGGCATCGCCCCGTCAATTTGCTGAAGCACATCGACGTCGTGTCCAACCACAGGGATCGAGCCCATCAGCCCTTTTGTGTAGGGATGCTTGGCGTCCTTGATGACGTCCCGGACATTGCCAATCTCGGCTATGCGTCCGGCGTACATCACTGCAACCCGGTCCGCCGTTTCGGCAATAACGCCCATGTCATGGGTAATCAGCATCACCGCCGTTTTGTGATCTTTGCACAGGCGTTTGATCAAGGCAATAATTTGCGCCTGTATGGAAACATCAAGTGCTGTGGTCGGTTCATCCGCAACAATCAGTTGCGGATTGGCGCACAAGGCGAGCGCAATAACAACCCGCTGACGCATGCCGCCGGAGAATTCATGTGGGTAGGAATCGATCCGCTTGTCCGCCGCCGGGATGCCGACCTCATCGAGCAGTTCAATGGCCCGTTTGCGGGCCTGCTTCTCGGTCATATCCATATGCACCAGAATGGTTTCGGTCAGTTGTTTGGAGATGGTGTACAAGGGGTTGAGGCTGGTCAGGGGATCCTGAAAGATAGCGCCGATTTTTTTGCCGCGAATGCGCCGCATCTGTTCGTAGGGAAGATCATCAATGCGTTCGCCTTCGAGCAGGATTTCGCCCCCTGCAACCCGTCCGGGGGGCTCAAGCAGGCCGATGATCGAGGCACCGGTTAGCGATTTGCCGGCACCGGATTCGCCGACAACACCAAGCACTTCGCCGGGCTCGATCGAAAACGAAACGTCATCAATGGCCAGCAGCGTTCCGTGCCTGCCCGGGAATTCAACGCGAAGATTTCTGACTTCAAGCAGGCTCATGCCATCGGCCTATCGAAGTTTGGGGTTAAGGGCATCACGAAGCCAGTCTCCCAACAAATTGACGGCCAGAACCAGAATAACCAGGGCAATGCACGGGAACAGGGTGATCCACCATTCTCCGGAAAACAGATAGTTATTGCCGATCCGTATGAGCGTGCCAAGCGATGGTGTTGTTGGCGGTACGCCGACGCCGAGAAATGACAGCGTGGCTTCGGTAATGACGGCCAATGCCAGCCCAAGGGTGGCGAACACGAGTATAGGCCCCATCACATTGGGCAGCACATGACGGACCATGATCAAAACCGGGTGGACACCAATGACCCTCGCTGCGGCGACATATTCCTTGCCGCGTTCAACCATGACGGACCCGCGGGTGACCCGCGCATACTTCGGCCATTCAGAAACGCCAATGGCCAGGATCAGCACGTAAATGGCCATTTCAACCTGCATATTGCGGGGCAACAAAATGGCGACGACGCCGTTAATCATTAAGGCAATCAAAATGGCGGGGATCGCCAGTTGCACATCGGCCAGGCGCATGATTATGGTGTCTGTCCAGCCGCCCATGTAGCCGGCAAACAGCCCGGCAGTGACGCCGACAATTACCGAGAAGATGACAGCGGAAAATCCAACAATCAGCGAGACCCGGCTGCCAAACATGATGGTGGAGAGAATATCGCGCCCCTGATCGTCCGTGCCGAGTAGGAATTTTGACATTCCGTCTTCGATCCACACAGGCGGTGTCGAAGCTTCCATCAGATCTAAAGACGCCGGATCAAACGGATTATGCGGCGCCAGCCAGGGGGCAAACCCGGCGCCGATGAAAAACAAAAGTGTGGCAATTGCCGAGACAACAACCACTGGATTTCGGGTGAAACTGTAAAACAAGTCGCTATCAATAATCCTGCTCCAAAGATCACGGGGGCGGGTGATGCCGAGTTGATTTTCAGCCAAAATTTATGCTCCTAGTTGCCCGCAGCGACGGTTTTATCGACGCGCAATCTAGGGTCGACGACAAAGTACAGGATGTCAACAAACAGGTTGATGGAGACAAAGATGACGGCGACCAGGACCAGATAGGCGGCCATCACCGGGATGTCGGCAAATCCGACCGCCTGGATAAATAGGAAGCCCATACCTGGCCATTGAAACACTGTTTCGGTGATGATCGAGAAGGCGATCAGCGAGCCCAGGTTTAGCCCGACAATGGTGATCACTGGCACCAGGGTGTTTTTGAAGGCATGGCCGAAATCGATGACTTTGTTGGGCAGGCCACGTGCGCGGGCGAATTTGATGTAATCTGTGCGCATCACTTCCAGCATTTCGGAGCGCACCAGCCGCATGATTATTGTCATCTGGAAGAGGGCCAGTGTAACGGATGGCATGATGATCGCCTTCCATCCCGCCACCGACAGCAAGCCGGTCGACCACCCGCCAACCATTACGGCGTCGCCCCTGCCAAATGACGGCAGGACGCCCAGGCCGACGGCAAAAATATAAATTAACAAAATACCAATAACGAAGGTCGGCAACGTAACTCCGACCAGGGAACCGACCAGAAAAGATCGGCTTAGCCATGATTCGGGATGAATTCCCGAATACACGCCCATGGGAATTCCCAGAAAAACCGATAAAATCGCTGAAATTATGACCAGTTCAAGCGTCGCCGGCATGCGTTCGGCAATCAGGTCGGCAACGGGGCGCTGAATCCGGTAGGAAACCCCGAACTCTCCCTGTACGGCGTTACCCATAAAGCGCGCAAACTGGATGATAAACGGGTCGTTGAGGCCGAGACTGTCACGCATGGCGACGCGTTCTTCGCGTGAAGCTTCCTGGCCGACCATGTTATCAACAGGGTCGCCAACGAAGTTGAACAGCATGAAAGACACCAGCGAGACGACAACCATCACGGCGATCGCCTGTATCACCCTCTGGAGTACATAAGCAATCATGATAAATTTTGCAGAAAAAGAGACACCCCGGATGCGTTTGTGCGCATCCGGGGGCTACTTATAAGGGTTAGATTATTATTATTGGAACTTGGTGTAGATGAAGCGAACGCCATCATCAGCAACGATCGGGATGTCGAGCTTGTCGCTCATGGCCCAGACGATAACCTGATGGTGGAGCGGCAGATAGTTGACGTTGTCGCGCATCTTTTTCCAGATTTTGGCGATCATCGCATCCCGTTTTGGGAAATCGACTTCTTTTTCGATCATCAGAATCGTGTTGTTGATGTCTTCATCGTCAAAGCCGGTTCCGTTCCAGGTCTTGTCGCCACCTTTAACCAGGTAGTTGAAGACATAGTGGGAATCGAGGGTCGAAACGCCCCAACCCAGCATGTAGAAATCCGTTTCCCGGTTTTTGATTTTCGGGAAATGGATGGTTTTCGGAATGGCTGACAAGGTCACCTCGATGCCGATTTTACCGAGCATTCCGACGACAGCCGTACAAATTCCTTCGTCATTGATGTAGCGGTTGTTCGGGCAATCGAGTTGGATCGTGAAACCATCCGCATATCCTGCTTCTGCCATCAGTTTCTTGGCGGCGGCAACGTCATAGGGGCGGCGTGCGTTTAACTCCTCGGTGTAGCCGTGAACGGCCGGCGGGGTGATCAAGCCGGCAGGAACGGAGTAACCACGCATGACTTTCTTCTTAATGGCTTCAATATTGATCGCCTGATACATGGCTGTTCGCACACGTACATCAGCCAGCGGATTTTTCCCCTTGATGTTCGAAGACAGCAGCTGTTTGACGCCCTGGTTCATGCCGAGGAAGATGGTCCGAACCTGAGCAGTCTTCACAAGATGCAAACCTGAGGTGCTCTTGATGCGATCCAGGTCCTGCAGCGGCGGGTCAAGAATAAAGTCAAGCTCACCCGACAGCAAAGCCGCCACACGGGTCGCCTGGTTGGCGATCGGCGTGTAGATGATTTTGTCGACCTGATGTGGGTATTCTTTCAGACCCCACCAGTCATTGTTCTTGACCAGGATAGTTTTAACATCGGGCTCGCGCAGTTCCAACTTGAACGGGCCGGTTCCCATGGCATGACGCACAGCATAGGTTTCTTCCTTGGCGGAACGGTCTTGCGGTTTGGTAACATTGTTTTTTTCAGCCCACGCCCTGGACATCATGAAGACGTTAGTCAACTGGTTGCGCAGGATAGGGTTCGGTTCTTTGGTGAGGATCTGGACCGTATGCGAATCAATAACCTTCACTTCCTTGATCGAGCTGATATCGCCCTTGATATCAGAAGTCGGTGAAAGGGCGCGTTCGATGGTAAATTTCACATCATCTGCGGTGAAGTCTGAACCATCGTGGAAGCGCACGCCTTTACGCAGGGAAAATTCCCAGGTTGTCGCATCGATCAGTTTATGACCCGTAGCAAGCCAGGGCGTGTTCTTCATGTCTTTGTCGTTGTAGTAAAGAACGTCATAAATTTTGCGCGATGCTGAATGGGTCGGTGACTCATTGGCGGCATGCGGATCGGACGTCAGTGCATCACCCTGACTGGCCCAGCGAATAACATTTTCCGCTGCGGCAGGCGCCGCCGTTAGAGCTATAGCCGTTGTGGCTATGGCAAATGCGGATAGAAACTTGGTTTTCATGATTTTGTATCCTCCCATGGGACGAGTGAACCTTTGATTCAATTTTATCAAGTTGGACGAAACTATATTAGATCGAATAGAGTCGTGAATGTCAAATTTTTGATGTGCAAATCTTCAGGATAGCATACCAAAAAGAGGAGTTGAGCTTTCATGGCCAGGGTCCCCAATCTGAACGTCAACGACCTGCCCGAGCACTATCAGGGCGATTTTAACCGGCTCAGCGCTATTTTCTCTGGCTTCACCAATCAGGTGCCGGTCTATGCCCATTGCCCGACCGGCATGAAGCAGATATTCGAAACCACTCTGGCGCTGCGGGAAACCGGCAATTTCCCCAAACGATTGATGGAAATAGCCGTTATTGCGGCAAGTCACGCCAACCGCTGCGAATATTGCGTCACCCATCATTCCGCTATCCTGACCGGGTTGGGATTGGATGCAGCTACGGTGTCCGATATTACCCGTGCTGAGCCGGTGAAATTGAGTGAGCTTGAGCTTCTTGTTCGCGATTACGCGATTGCCGTATCCGAGCGCGCCTGGGGGCTTCGCGATGACATGTTTGAGCGCTTGCGGGAGCATTTTTCCAACGAGCAGATCGTCGAGTTGACCATGCGGATCGCGCTGACAGGCATGTTCAACACCATCAATCAGGCCCTTGATATTGAGCTGGAAGAGGGGATGATAACGATGCCGCTCGCTGAAGGACTTGAAGAAACTGGATAATACAATGCTAATGGATTATGCATTGACCAATTCAAAAGGAGAATAACATTATGTCAATCATTAACCGGATTGCTGAATTCCATGAACAGATGACCGAATGGCGTCATGACATTCACGCCCACCCCGAAATTGCCTTTGAAGAGCAGCGCACGTCGGATATCGTCGCCCGTGAGCTCGGGCAATTTGGTATCGAGGTGCATCGTGGATTGGCCAAGACTGGTGTTGTCGGCGTTTTGAAAAACGGTGATGGTCCCTCCATCGGTCTACGCGCCGATATGGATGCCCTGCCCATTCACGAAGCTAACGACTTCGATCATCGCTCTAAACACGACGGAAAAATGCACGCCTGTGGACACGACGGGCATACCTCAATGCTGCTGGGTGCGGCAAAATATCTCGCCGAAACCCGTCAGTTCAAGGGCACCATCAACTTCATTTTCCAGCCCGCCGAAGAAGGCGAAGGTGGGGCGCGGGTGATGATTGAAGAAGGCTTGTTCGATAAATTCCCGTGTCAGTCGGTCTACGGTGTACAC
This sequence comes from Arenicellales bacterium, assembly GCA_028825345.1. Classification (GTDB taxonomy): domain Bacteria; phylum Pseudomonadota; class Gammaproteobacteria; order Arenicellales; family UBA868; genus UBA868. Next base: position 11,381 of record JAPKAJ010000044.1, read on the forward strand.
AACATGCCGGGCAAGGATACCGGAACCTTTCACATGCGTACGGGCGCGCTGATGGCAGCGTATGATACCTTTGAGATCACCGTCACCGGACGCGGCTCGCACGCCGCCATGCCGCATCACAGCATCGATCCGGTGGTTGTCGCCTCGAAGATTGTCGGCGGCCTGCAAAGCATTACCAGCCGCAATCTGGATCCGCTTGAATCAGCCGTTATCAGTGTCACGCAAATTCATGGCGGTGATACCAATAACGTGATCCCAAACAGTGTGTGGATGGAAGGCACGACACGCAGTTTCAAGCCCGAAGTCAGGGACTGGCTGGCACCGTCCATGCAACGGGTTGTTGATGGTATCGCCCAAGCTTATGGAGCGAGCGCAGAATTTGACTATCTGCGCCGCTATCCGTCGACGATCAACCATTCGACTGAAACCGGGATTGCCGCGAAAATCGCCGCCGAAGTTGCCGGTGAAGCCAGGGTTGATATCAATACTGCACCGGTCATGGGTGGAGAGGATTTTTCCTTCATGCTGGAAAAGGTGCCGGGGTGTTATCTGTTTATCGGCAATGGTGCCGGCGAAGGGGCGTGCATGGTTCATAACCCGAGCTACGATTTTAATGATGAAATCCTGCCCGTCGGTGCGACCTATTTCTCGCGTCTCGTGGAGACCGTTCTGGCGGCCTGATCTAAAAATCCTGATCCAGAAGAATGGCACAGATCGGGACGATCAAATCGCCAAGATCATCAGTCAATCGTCCCAGCAGCGGTTGGTGCAGCCCAACGAGATCGGCGAGTTGGTTGCGTATCTGTGCCGGGAGGAAGCCATCGCGATCACCATGGAAGATATTCAGGTTAATGCGGCGGCCTGGTGGTAACAGCAATCGTTGCTCAAAATTGGATAATGACTGTCTGTTATAAAATGTTTAATTGACTTTTATTACAAGGAACGTCGCTATGGACCTGCCTGCTCGGCTGGGACTAAAAAGATTGGCGCGATTGCGTAAAACTTGGGTTCAAGTTGAACGCGGTGCGATCAGTCGGATCACCGGCAAAGCGCGCCCTGCGTTACCTACAGACGATCTCCATCTAATTCGTCAGCAGGTTGATGAATGTCTGTCTGAAGCGGGGGGTGCTGCCTCTGCGCGGGCCCGGACTGCGCGTTTGGGCGGGGTTTACCTGGATCTGAATTCATGAGGCCGCGAAAACTTTCTGAGGCTACTGGCATGTGAATTTGGAGTTAATCCAGATGCATTGCGTCAATCAGCACGCCAGTGGTTGGACCTGGATACTGCGGATTCGTCAAAGAGCGCCCAAGCTCTGCTTGAGGCCCAGGCCCATTTACGCCACACGCTGCAGTCCCCGCGGATACCCCTTTTGATGCAGTTCAATGATCTACCTGAAGGAGTCAAGTTCTTGGCCAATATGCGAGCCCAATTGGTCAAGATCAAGGGCGATGATTCAGAACTACGTGCTTTTGATCGCGAGTTTCGAGATCTACTGACATCATGGTCCGATGTGGGATTTTTGGAATTGCGCCGCATTACCTGGCACGCGAAAACGTGGCCTGGGCGCTCTTGATCAGGTCGCTAA
>JAPKAJ010000045.1 GCA_028825345.1 Arenicellales bacterium
TTGTCTGACTGTGAAGAATTAGTGGGGGATAATCACACAGAAGATGATGTGAGTGATTTTGAAATGAGTTTTGGATAAGCGAAAAGATTTACCTCCGCTTATTCAAAACTCAATAGGTGAGTTCCACCGATTGGGAAAATTGTTCAATCCAGTCGTGACGTATTTTCCCTTTTGGCTCGTAAATATTCTCGTTGTTTCTGGATACAGGAACTTCTTTCAAACCAACTCCGGCCAACTGGGCACAACCGATGGCCGTCAATTCCGGCAGATTCGTCACACGGATGCACCGTCCCAAAACATCGGCCAGAAATTGACAAATGTAGGCATTGTTGGACAAACCTCCATCAACGGTGATTTCTTCGCCAATTGACACGCTTTTGTCCATCGCCAAAATTACTTCGGCAATGCGTAACGCCACACCTTCCAAAATGGCCTGAACCATGTCCAGCGGTTCAGTATCAAGTGACAGACCTTCGAACCCCGCACGCGCCTCACGCCGCCAATGTGGACACGCCAATCCGGAAAGTGCCGGAACAAAAATCAAACCTTGATCGATTGCCGGAGGTTTTTCAAAAGAATTGATTTCGTGGTATTCGGAAAAAAGGCCCAATGAACGCGCCCAGTTCACCGCCGATGCGGCGTTATAAACTCCGCCGTCCAAGGCGAAAAGTGGTGCCTCGTCACCCAAGAGCCACGCCACTGTCGGCAGCAGGCCGTCGGGATTGTTCATCACCGGACGCGGCCCGTTGATGGCCAGTGCGAATGCTCCCGTGCCGAGGGTGATTTTAGCATCGCCCGGTTTGCGGCAACCATGACCGTAGAGCGCCGCCTGCTGATCCACCACGCTGGCACGAAGCGGGATTTTGCGGCCCTTCACATTCACCTCGCCAAACTCAGCTTGGGTGGCGAGGATCTTAGGCAATGTTTCCAGCGGTACGCCAAACAATTCACAAAGTTTCACATCCCACTCAAGGGTTTCCAAATTCATCAGCGATGTGCGTGAAGCGGTCGTCACATCCGTCACGCAATGGCCCACCAGATGTTGCTGGAAAAACGCATCCGTGGTTCCAAGTGTCAAACGCTTTTCACGCAGTAGTGTTTGTGCGTCGGATACATGCTCAACAATCCACGCCAACTTGGAGGCGGAAAAGTACGGATCCAGCGGAAGTCCGGACAACGCCTTAACTCGCTCCTCATGCCCTTCCGCTTTCAAGCTTTCCGTCACGTTCGTGGTGCGGTAGTCTTGCCAGACGATGACCGGACTGATTGGCTCGCCTGTCTTTTTGTCCCACGCCAAACAGCTTTCTCCCTGATTATCAAGACCCAACGCATCAGCATTTTCCAGTGCATCGGCGCAAGCCAGCACGTTGTTGAGTAATTCTTGCGGGTCGTGTTCCACCCAGCCGGAATTGGGGAAGGATTGCTGATGCGTGAAAGAAGCGCAAACTTCCGCTTTTCCGTCGCACAACATCAAAGCGCGGGTACTGGTGGTTCCTTGATCGATGGCTCCGAATTTCATGTTTATCAGAATTCAATAATGTACAAAGAAATGATTTGCCAAAAAACCACAAGAACCAACAAGAACGCTTTGCGGTCAAACGGCTGCGTTCCCGAGAGCGCGACGGTCCCGGTTACCTTTTAGGAAAACGGCAGATTTCCGGCTAAATCTTTGACGATGTTTTTTGCGGCGGCTCGTCCTTGACTCCAGCACTGACCCGCATTATCCACTGGATTCGGAAGGTTTCCGGCAACATAATAAATAGGAACTTTGGCTTGGTTGCAAGGAGGTTGCACAACATTCCCAGCTGCATAATAAACCGGATCAGAACAGCGTCCGAATTCATCGACATCCGGGCTGTTTGTTTCCGGATCGAGTGTGAGATGGCTGATACGGGCTAAGTTTGATTCCGGTGTGTATTGCCCCGTGAACAAAACTCCGTCACAAGCAATATCACGCACCTTCCCGTTTTTATCGGAAACTTGAACCGCTTCCACACGTTCGTTGCCTAAAATATTGACGATTTCAGTTTGCAAATATAACGGCACACCAAACCAGCGTGTCAGCTCATAAATCGGCCAACGCACACTTGGACGCAGTTTTTCTTCCAACATCGCAACGGGTTGAAAGCTTGCATCGCGACAAGTAAGCAATGCGGAAAAACTCACTATTTCCGTGCCAACCACAACGGGACGACGGAACGGAATCCGGTTTTTCAAATAAACCATCGACTGAAGTGCGCCGGTGGTGCAGATGCCCAATGCACGGTTACCGGAAACCAAGCGGGCTGAGCGTGGAGTTTCCCGGATTCCTGTGGCGAGCAGAACGCGCTTTGCCGTCAGTTTTCTTAAACCTGCGGGTGAGACGATGCTGAGTTCTCCCCCTGATCCCAGCATTGTCACTGTGGTTTTCAGCGAGATGTTCACCCCGGTACTTTGAGCCGTTTCAACCAGTTTTTTTGCATAAGCAGGACCGGTCAGCACACGCTGATATTCGCGTATGCCAAACGGCGGATGTCCGCAATGACGCGGAATGCCACCGGCTTCGGCTTCGCGCTCCAAGACAACGATCCGTTGGATCCCGGATTTCTTCAGCATTGTTGCCGCAGAAAGCCCGGATGGTCCTGCGCCGATGATTGCGACATCGCAGCTTTCTTGTTCTATGATGTCAGTCATTGATCGTCCCAACGGCAAGTGGCTCGGCGAATTTCCCTTCGGTCAGTTCGGCAAGACGCGCTGAACAATAGAAGCCTTGACAGCGTCCCATGCTCGCACGGGTACGCCGTTTCAGTCCCTCAAAATGTCCGGCAGACAACGGACCCTCCAGTGCGGCGCTGATTTCGCGTTGAGTTACCATTTCACAGTGACAAACGATTTCACCATATCCAGGAGTTTGCCAGTCTCGCGGAAGATGTTCGGCAAGATTGGGAACACGCGGTACGGAGGGATTGGGGATGGCGCAAAAATCTGCCCCTTGATTTGTAAGCAACTGATGGACATGCCGGGCGAGACCAAGTGCCGATGTCAGCCCGGTAGATCGGATTCCGCCGAGGGTTATCCAGTGACGGTCGGAATCTTCGATGATCCGGTATTCTTTTTTTTCGGTGGCCGCTCGAATGCCCGCATAAGTTGCGGTTACTGGAATATTGGCGAGGGCGGGAACTTTTTTTATGGCCTGGGCATGAAGCACTTTCAAGTTTGCTTTGTCAACTGAAGCATCATCTCTGCTTTCCTGTTCCTCTGCGGTAGGGCCTACGGCAACGTTTCCGAAAATAGTCGGAAAGATCACAATGCCTCTTGTGCGTTCGGTGGGTACAGGATAAATAATAGAACGTATCAATGAATTGGCCACTTTGTCAAACACCACAAACTGACCTTTGCGTGGCTTGATCGTGAATTCGGTTTTGCTGAGTACATCATGATCAAGGAGGTCTCCGTAGAGTCCGGCGCTATTGATGACATAATCGGCTCGTATTTTTCCATGTTTGGTCTGAAGCAACCATCTGGAACCATCGAAATCACCGCTGATTACCTCCGCGTTAAAAATTGCTTTTCCGCCATTTTCAATGGCCTGTAACAGATACGCAAGTGGTGCTGACCAAGGGTCAATGACGTACTCGCGTGGAACTGCGATGACGGCCCGAATGTTTCCGGAAAGATTGGGCTCGAGCTTGAGAACCTCAGACCGACTCAGTAAACGCATATCCTCTACGCCGTTGTGATGCGCTTTCTCCAGTATTCCCGGGAATAGCTCCTCCTCTTCTGCTGTCCAAGCAGCAATCAATGCGCCGGACTTGAGAACTGGCAGATTGAGGCTTTTGCGGATTTCAAGATATTCGTCATATCCATTCCGTACACATTCCAGTTCTAAGGAACCTTCGGGCGTATCGAATCCTGTGTGGAGAATTGCACTGTTGCCCTTACTCGCACCGCCAAGAATGTCCGCTCCCTTCTCAACCAGAACGGCGGAAGCCCCTTCCAAGACCATCCGACGAGCGACAGCACAGCCGACGACTCCCCCTCCTATGATCGCAACATCAGCATCTGCAAGCAACGAATTGTTGTCCGTTTCAGCATCATGCGCTTTTGATTTTTTATTATATTGTTGTTCGTTCATGACCGAATGGTATCTTAAAATAACCGGACAAACAACTATAATTTGAAACGGGCAGGATTATTGATAATTTTTGTGGATAAGATGTGGTGTGTGTGGAAAAAGGATGGATTTTGCCTTGCGGTCTGCTATTAACAGTCACTGATAATGTTTACGTTAGCTTCTAGCTAGGGTTTTATTATTCTGTCTGGAGGAGGCTGTTCACACATGAGATTGGTTATCCGGTCGAGGCCACAGACTTTAAATGAAGCAATTCGTTCAAATTTTAAACTATCGACGAAAATGGTCAAAGATTCGGCTTGGTTGAGCATGGCTTGAGCGACCTGAGCTTCGTCGATATTGAAGTCCATCACTCTGGTTCTGGAGTCGAGTGTGCCGATGGTCAGGATTGCATGATGCGCACGAAAGGAACGAATCTGCAAAATCGCAATACTGCCAACGGTTTGCCTGTTATCGCCGTGGAAGGAGTCACTAACCTCAACTGTAGAAGAAAGACGAAAGGACGTCGTTCATCGCTGCGTACGTGGCCGTTCGAAATCGTTATATAAGCCGGTCAGTGTGCGCTCCGCATAGGCCATGCGCCACGACAACATCTTTTGCGCATACTCGGCGAGAACCTCGGCGTGGCCCGGATCGCCGGCCAGGTTGGCAAGCTCGTTGGGATCGGCCGCGATATCGTAGAGCAGCGGCGGCAAGGCGGTGAAATGGACGTACTTGTAGCGCCGGTCGCGCAGGACGCAGAGCGAACAGGCATCCAAACGCAAGCCCATCTCCTGCTCGGGTTTGCCGTTCAGTACATCTCGGAAGTCGATCTCCCAGTGCACTTCCTGACGCCAGTCGTCGGGCGCGTCGCCGGTCAGGAAGGGCGTGAGCGAGCGCCCATCGCATTGCAGCGGCACCTCGCAACCCAGCATAACGAGGATCGTCGGCATGACGTCGATGTTTTCGGTGAAGGCCTCGACGACCCGCCCGCGCCCTTCTTCAGCGAAAGAACCCGGCGCGCGGATGATCAGTGGAATCTGGACGCTCTGATCGAAATGACTCCCCTTGCCGAGCACCCAGTGGTCCCAGAGCTGTTCTCCATGGTCGCTGGCGAATACGATCATGGTGTTGTCGTATTCGCCACTCGCCTTGAGCGCGGCTATAATGCGGCCGATGTTGTGATCGACCTCGGAGATCAGCCCGTAGTAAGTCGCGCGCAACTGGCGCATCGCGGGCTCGACGTTGGGGTGCGTTGTCGGGTCAAGGCCCTCGTGCCCGAGATGGTGACGCTGCATGTAGGCTGCATAGGGATGTGATTCCGCTTCAGACTCCGGCGTGCTGGCGCGCCGGAACTCTGGCACTTCGTCGGGATGATACATGGCGTTGTAAGGCTCGGGCGCGATGAACGGCGGATGCGGACGCAACAAACTGAGGTGGAGAAACCACGGCGACCGGGTCGGCATGGTCATGGCCTCGATGGAGCGGTCAACCATGAACGCCGTATCACTGTCCTCGGCGCGAAAGATCGGCGGCGCGTAGGTCGGGCCGCGCTCTTCCGCTCCCGGATAGTCGGGGACCGGGTCGTAGATGGTCCGGCCGCACCCGGGTATTTCGTACCCCTTCGTAGCGAGATCCCGCAACCAAGGCGCGGCCCCGCTCATCCCGCCCTCGCTACCCGGGACAAACTGAACGAAGCCGGGCATGACGTTGCTGTATCGCTCTCTCGACGGATCCAGTTCCGGCAGGACGCGTGGGTCGTAGGTCGTGTCGGTATAACCGATCAGGCCGGGTTCGTAACCCAGCTTGCGGGCTTCCAGGCCGATGTTGGAGAAACGAGCGTCGAGCGGCGTGCCGTTGCACACCGAACGATGGTTCATCATGTACATGCCGGTGAGCAGGGACGCGCGGCTCGGGCCGCAGGGCACGCATTGGGCATAGTGGTTGCGAAACAGCACGCCATCGGCGGCGAGCGCGTCGAGGTGCGGTGTTTTGAGCACCGGATGTCCGAGGGTCGAGAGGCATTCCGCGCGCCACTGATCGGCGGTGATGAGCAGTATGTTGATCGATTTGGTCATGATGCCCTAGTTTCTGTACTTATCGATGCTCCGTGTTCGAGTGCACCCTTGAGAGTCAATTCTCCAGCATGATGACAGGCTACCAGGTGACCCGACTCGCCCTCTTTCAGCGCTGGCGACGATTCCCGGCAGATCTGCGTCACATACTGGCAGCGGGTGTTGAACCGGCAACCGTCGGGCGGATTGGTCGGGCTCGGCCGCTCACCGGTCAAAAACACCGGCTGCATCACCTGACTGGGGTCGGCTTCGGGAATCGCCGACATCAGGGCCTCGGTGTAGGGATGCTTCGGCGTATAATACAGTTTCTCGGTAGTTGCTATTTCAACGATCTGGCCCAGGTACATCACCGCAACCCGGTCGCAGGCATAAGCGACTGCCGCGAGATCGTGGGCGATGAACAGGTAAGTCAGGTTGAGCTGCACCTGCAGGTCGGTGAGAAGATTGAGGATCTGCGCCTGGATCGAGACGTCGAGCGCCGAAACCGCCTCATCGCAGACGATGAACTCCGGATGCAGGATCAAAGCCCTGGCGATGGCGATCCGCTGCCTCTGGCCGCCGCTGAACGCATGGGGGAAGCGGCTGAGATGGGCCACATTGAGGCCGCAGCGCTGCGCCATGTCGACGACGCGGTCATTCAGTGCGGATCCCTTGGCCATCTTGTTGGCGATCAGCGGCTCGCCGATCACATCGCGCACAGTCATGCGGGGATTGAGCGACGAGTAGGGGTCCTGGAAGATCATCTGCATGTGCCGCCACATGGCCCGCAACCCGTTGCGGTCTAACCCCATGATATCGACGCTGGTGTCGTTATGTTCGTAGACGATCTGGCCGCTGGTCGGCTCGAGGGCGCGCAACACGGCACGTCCCAAGGTCGTTTTGCCCGAACCGCTTTCCCCAACTAGCCCCAGGGTCTCGCCGCGCTGGATTTCGAAACTTACACCATCTACCGCTCTGACGTAGGCAGTCTGGCGGCCGAAAAACCCGGCCTTGCCGATTGGGAAATCCACCTTGATATCGGTTACCTTGAGCAGTCGGCTCATGACGCGACCTCCTCGCCCGCCGTCTGGTACAGGAAGCAATGGACTTCATGTATGGGGGAAAGCTGGGTCAGCGGTGGAAATTGGTCGTCGCAGAGCCCCGGCTTGAACGAATCACAGCGCGGATGGAAAGCACAGCCCGGGGGACGTTCAAACAGGCTGGGGACCGAGCCACGGATCGAGGCCAACTGACGCCGGGCGCTCAAATCGCCAAGTCGGGGAATGGCGCTTAACAGCCTGACGGTGTAGGGGTGCTGAGGGTTTTTGAAGATCTCACCAACCGGTCCCTTCTCGACGATCTTGCCCATGTACATGATGGCAACGTCATCGGCGATCTGGGCGACGACGCCAAGATCATGAGTGATGAAGATCATCGACATCCCGTCATCGGCCTTGAGGCGGCGCATGATCTCGAGAATCTGGGCTTGTATGGTGACGTCGAGAGCCGTCGTCGGTTCGTCGGCGATGAGCACCGATGGATTGCAGGCCAAGGCTTTTGCGATCATACCGCGTTGGCGCATGCCGCCCGAGAACTCGTACGGAAATTGATCGACCGCGCGGGCGGGATCGGGAATGCCCACCTTGTCGAGCAGATCGATGGAAAGGGCGCGCGCTTCGGCCTTGGTGGCCTTGAGATGCAACCGGATCACCTCGCCGATCTGATTGCCGATGGTGTGAAGCAGGGAAAACGAGCTCATCGGCTCCTGAAAAATCATGGCGATGTGGTTGCCGCGAATGTTTCGGATTGCCTTACACTCCGCGGGCATAGATGCCAGATCGACGGTAGATTGCGTATCGGGATCTCTGAAGTTGATTTGGCCGGACGAGATGCGCAACTCGCGTGGAAGCAGGCGGAGAAGCGCCTGCGAGGTTAAGCTTTTGCCGCAGCCCGACTCGCCGACCAGGGCAAGCACCTTGCCGGCGGAAAGCTTGAAATCGATCCCCTGGACGACCGGAATGTCCTCGCCGTCGAAATCGAGAGTGATGTGGAGGTCGCGAACGTCGAGAAGAACATCATTTTGCATGCTGGTATCTTACTTGGAGTAGGGGTCGGCGGCATCGCGCATGCCGTCACCAACGAAGTTAAAGGCAAGCACCGCCAAAACGACGAACAACCCTGGAATCAGTAACCAGGGCATGTGGGCGATCGATCGTACGTTCTGCGCCGCGTACAACAGTACGCCCCAGCTTTCCACGGGATCGCGCAGGCCCAGGCCAAGGAAGCTGAGCGAGGTTTCGGCAAGCAGGATTTCGGGGAACGCAATGGTCACATCGACGATCATGTAACTCATGAACGACGGCAACAAGTGGCGCAGGATAATTCTCATGTCGGTGCAACCGGACAACCGCGCCGCCAGGGTGAAGTCCTCCTCGCGCAGGGCCAGCAGTTTGCTTCGCACGGTCCGCGCCAGGTGCGTCCAGCCAATCAGGGCGAGAATAAAGGTGATCGCCAGGTAGACCTGAAACGAGGTCCACTCCCTGGGCAGCGTTGCGCTCAACGCCAGCCACAGCGGCAGGGTGGGCACCGAGCGGATAAATTCGATCAATCGCATGATTAAATTGTCAATCATGCCGCCGAAGTAACCTGCGATTCCGCCGATTATGGCGCCCAGAATGAAGGCGAAGGCTACCCCAACAAGTCCCACCGACAGCGAAACCCGCGTCGCGTGCAGGGTTCGCGTGAACACATCGCGTCCCAAGTTGTCGGTCCCGAAAAGATGAACAAACCCGCCTTCGGCAGCGATCAGGTGGATATCGGTGTCGATCAAACCCCAGAACTTGTAGGCGCTGCCACGAACGAAGAATTGGATCGGCCAGAATTTAGTTTCGTCAATAACCGAAAGTTTCCGCAAGGTTACCGGATCACGCTTGGTGGTTCTGGCATAGACAAAAGGCCGGGGGTGGAAATTCCACTCGGCATCAAAAAAATGAATGCCCATGGGACCGCTGGCCAGGTACTTATTGTTTCGCTCGGATGGAACAACCGGACTGAGGAACTCGGCGAAGACCGCCGAAAAGACAAGTACCGCAAGCATGGTCATGCCGACCAGCGCCATGTGGTGCTTTTTGTACTTCCACCACATGAGCTGCCACTGTGTCGCCACCTCGGGGCGTCTGAGACGTCCCTTGCGCAGGGCTATGGCTTGCACGGTTGTCGTCATATCAGGCTTGCCCTTCCATTCGGATTCGCGGGTCGAGGAGGACCAGCAAAAGGTCCGATATGAAAGTGCCGATGATGGTGAACGCGCAGTAGATAAGAACCATACCGCCGGCCAGATACATGTCCTGGTTCAACAACGCGTGGAGGAATAGGGGCCCGGTATCAGGAAGCGACATCACGACGCCGACGATGGGCGCCCCAGAAATAACATAGGTGAGCCGCCAACCGAGGGTGGCGACGATCGGGTTGAGTGCCATGCGTACGGGGTATTTGAGCAACAGGCGCATGGGCGAAAGCCCACCGGCGCGGGCCGCCATTACGTACATCTTATCGAGTTCGTCCAGGGTCGACGCCCGTATGGTCCGAATCAGGTAAGCGGTACCGGCGGTGCCGAGGACGACCACGGGCACCCACAGATGTTCCGCGAGGTTCACCACTCTCGGCCAACTCCACGGTGCATCCTGATACTCGGGGGAAAACAGTCCCCCGACGCTCTGCCCAAACCATTGCTGACCCAGATACATGAGGATCAACGCAAGCAGGAAGTTGGGTATCGCCAACCCAACATAGCCGACCGTGGAAAAGATATGATCGGTCGCCGAATATTGCCGCACTGCCGAGTATATGCCGATCGGAATTGCCAAACCGTACATCAGGATCAATGTCGAGAAGGCCAGCAACAGAGTGAGCGGAAGGCGTTCGGCAATCAGGTCGGAGACGGGCCGCCGCCATTCCCACGAATACCCCATGTCGCCTTCGAGAACCATATTGGATATCCATTTCCCGTACTGAATATACCATGGCTTATCGATACCCAGACGGCGGCGTATCTCATCAAGCTCCTCAACTTTGATGGGTGCGCCGGCCTGCTGTCGCTTGTTGGCGTAGGAGTCGGCGAAATCGCCTGGCGGTAGCTGGATCAGAACGAAGGCAACCATCGAGACGGCGGCCAACGTCAAGATCATGTACACAAAACGATTTATAACAAATCTTATCATCAACGACTCTAAGTATTTGTTATCTAATATTTACTACGTTTCATCATCGATAGGGAATGCTGTTGTCCGCTTGAGCCATTTATTTTTATGTGTCATAACAAAAGGTGTCGGAGGCGGAACCTGTCCGCCTCCAACGATATTTGATGTGACTTATTTAAAGTACCACTGATCTGCCCGATACGGATAGTCATAACCATAATTGAAATGGCTGACATTCCATCCCTCGGGGATGTTGGTAATTTTATTCGTCACGACAAGCGGTCTAGGAAGACTGCCCATCGTTCCGATAATCACCATGTTCTCAAGGTTGATCTTCACCATTTCAGTTCCGATCTCCATGTAGCGTTTGCTGCCCGGAAGAACTGTTTTCCATACTTCTGAAAGCTCGAACAAACGTTTGGCCCATGCGGGTGGTTCTTCGCCTGAAGCCCCGTTTGATGCAACCCAGTCACGCCACGGAACACCAACCAACGGACCAATGTCGCTGTAGGGTGGAATATAGACGTCGATTTGACTGATCATGGTCGGCTCGTAAGGAACATCCCATTCCATGTTGATGTCACTGGTGCTGTTGGATGCTTTCTCACGCATCAGCTGGGTTGTCACTTCCTTGACGGTGACATTGATGCCAACCTTTTTCCAATAGTCAGAAACCAGGGTCGCGAACTCAGCGGAGCTGTGTTGCGCCGTAAATTCCCAAAGCAGGGTGAACGGCTTTCCATCGGGTCCCGTACGTTTGCCGTCGGAACCCATCTTCATGCCCATATCGTCGAGCAAAACCTTTGCCCCTGCAGGGTCGTGAGCAATCAAATAGTTACGGTTCGCATCGGTTACGAACGGCACACCGATAGGGACGGCCTGCTCAGGTTTGCCAAGTCCAAACCATAGAACTTCGTTCAACTCATTTCGGTTGATCGCCAGCGACATTGCTTTTCTGAACCGCAAATCGCTGTAAACAGCCCGCAAACTGGGGTCCTTGATTGTCTGATTGAAAACGATATAAGGGCCGTAGGCTCCTGACGGACGTTTAACAGTATAACCGCCCTTGGCTTCACCCTCTTTCAGGACGGGGAAATTATTGAGAGCCATCGTCTGCGTCTTCACATCGACTTCACCATTGAGTATCGAAAGAACAAACAATTCCTGATCGAGGAAGCGTTCGTGATGGCGGTCAATATAGGGCAACTGATTGCCTGCGGTATCGACCTTGAAGTAATAGGGATTGGCAATGAACTGCCGACGCTGTGTATTGGTTACAAGCTCGACGAGGTGACTTTCGAGAGTCGGCCGGGTCAACGCGTGTGCTGTGATGTTCTCTGCGTCTTTCCACTTGTGCCAAATCAGCCCGAATCGCTGAACCCAACCTTCATGACCTGCCGCTTTCGCCTCGGCGTCCGCCTTCGGGTTGTATTTGGGAAGATAAGGCATGTAATGATGTTTGGGCGCGTAGGCGGCAAAATACGACCCGCCGGTTGCCAGAAAGTGCAGCAGGCCGGGATAAGGTGCGGCGAAATCGAACCGGAAATTCTGTGCGTCAATCTTCGTAACTTCAACCGGCTTGCCGCCAACCATCCAGACCGACGGTACCACCTTATGGAGGTCTTTGTTCATGATGATGTCATTAATATAGAAAACGACGTCATCGGCGGTAAAAGGTTCGCCATCCGACCACTTGTGGCCCTTACGCAACGTCATGGTGATGGAACTTAAATCGTCGTTCCATTTCCATGACTTGGCGACGTTGGGAACCAACGTCTGCAGATCGTCACTAATTCGAACAAGGTTAACCTGACGCCAACTCAGAATTTCGGACGTTCCTGACTCCAGTGCCTTGGCCAGACCGCGCAACATGCCGCCGTATTTGCCGCAATCCTTGTACGGCAGGTAGATCAAGGCGTCTTCCGGAACCCGCATTGCGACCGGCGGAAGCTTGCCGGTCTTGACCTGATCGGCGAATAACGGGTTACTTTTGAGCGCCAGCTTTTTGCCAATTTGCTTTTCGTAGTCGGGCAAATCGAGCTGGTAGGGCTGTGAGCTATTGATGCCCTGTGGATCGGCCACGCTGGGGCAACTCGATGCCAACCCGACACCCGGATCGGAAATTGTGATGAGCAAAACGGCCCCCAACGTGGCACCTGAAATGGCTCTGCCTGACGGCAGGAATTCTGAATAAAGCATCTAAACCTCCTTGATTAGATTGATTAGCTCTTGGCCTGATTGGCTAAGATTATTAGTACCGTATAACACTAATATGCCAATGTCAAGAAAGAATGCTAAAATAAGTGTGTCCTGCTAATGTTTTAAATCTAACTAACTGATAATATTATATTTAAAATTAATGAGTATTATTATTCGACATATAATTATATTTTTTGTACATATTTTTTGATTAAGGGCATCTCTAAAAACTCTTTTTCAGTTAAAACGTCTTGAAAATCTGTTGTATTATGGTATAGTTGTTAAATGTAATAAATAATAAAATCAATGACTAACACGAACATATAGAAGTGCCATGATGGGATTTTTTGATTTCGAATTTAAAATGGATGACATTAAGAAACATCAACCCCCTTTGCAAAAACTCAATAAGGTAATAG
>JAPKAJ010000046.1 GCA_028825345.1 Arenicellales bacterium
AGCCCCGGATTGTGATTCCGGCCGTCGTGGGTTCGAGTCCCATCGGTCACCCCAGTTTCCTTTTTGGGCGCGCACAGGCAGTGGACTCACGGGCCGTTAGCTCAGTTGGTAGAGCAGCTGACTCTTAATCAGCGGGTCGCAGGTTCGAACCCTGCACGGCCCACCATATATCACGTAGAGTGGGGCTCCGCGGGTCTTAAGACCTAGGTTCCCTTTTTGAGGTACCGGACGCGAAAGTGGCGGAATTGGTAGACGCGCTGGCTTTAGGTGCCAGTGGGGCAACCCGTGGGAGTTCGAGTCTCCCCTTTCGCACCAGTTACCCAGCCCGGCAAACTTCATCTGACTAACAAAGGCGTACGAGTTAAGCAAAAGGAAGGTAGGTAGATATGGATGTATCAATAGAAACCACGGGCGCTATTGGTCGGCGCATGACGATAAAGGTGCCGGCGGCGCAGTTGGACAGCGCGGTCAGCGCGCGCTTGAGCCATCTGGCTCGGACTGCCAAGATTCCCGGGTTTCGCCCCGGCAAGGTGCCGATGAAGGTCATCGAGTCGCGCTATGCCGATCAGGCCCTTGCCGAGGCCGCCGACGAACTGATTGGATCAAGCTATCGCGACGCGGTGACTGGTGAATCGGTAGAGACAGCGGGCCCCCCGTCTATTGAACCAAAGGCCCTGGTGCGAGGCGAGGATCTTGAGTTTGTAGCGAGCTTTGAAATCTTTCCCACGATTCCTCAGGCTGATATCCGTGATATGCCAATCGAGCGCAATACCTGTGAGGTGGGTGACGAGGATATTGACCGTACCATTGAGACGCTGTGCAAGCAGCGAACCACTTATACCCCGGGCGATGCACCAGCTGAAGAGGATGACCGTGTGCTGATCGACTTTGAAGGCAAAGTTGATGGTGAGGTATTCGAAGGAGGTCAGGCGAACGACTACCCGGTGATCCTTGGAAAAGGCGCCCTGTTGCCTGAGTTCGAGGAGCAATTGACTGGAGTGAGTGCGGGCAATGATCTCACCATACGACTCACTTTTCCCGAAGACTATCCAGGGGCCGCGGTAGCGGGAAAGGATGCTGAATTTGCAATAACCGTTAAAGAGGTTGGAAAGCCTCAGCCCCCCCAGATTGATGAGGCCTTTATACGCACTTTCGGTGTGGAGGATGGTCTCGAGAGTTCTTTTCGCGAGGAGATACGCAAGAATCTTGAGCGTGAACGTGACCAGCGGGGACGTGCCCAGGTGCGCCAAGCCGTGCTGGATGCCCTGATGAACGATAACGAGTTCGAAGTACCTGCAGCGCTGGTTGATGATGAAATCAATCGTGCCATCATGGCGGTACGCGAGCAATTGCGTCAGCAGGGCCTACCTCACGATGGACCAATTGACCGTGCCAATTACCTGGACGAGTCCTATCGGCGCGTACGCCTTGGCCTGGTAATGCATGAAGTGGTTAAGCGGCGTGAGATTAAGCCGGATGCAGACCGGGTTCGTGCAAGAGTTACCGAGATGGGGTCAACCTACGATGACTCCGAGCAGTTTGCACGTTGGTATTACGAAGACAAGAATCGCCTCGCCCAGGTCGAAGCTGTTGTTGTAGAGGAGCAGGCAATCGAAGAGTTATTGAGTGAAGCCAAAATCACGGAGACGACCATCACCTTTGATGAGTTCATGCGCCCAGCCACCCCCACGTCAGCGCCTGTTGAAGGCGCCGACAGTTAATCGGAATAAGTGATATGAACAAGACTTTTAGTGGCCCCGGAG
Organism: Arenicellales bacterium; assembly: GCA_028825345.1. GTDB lineage: Bacteria > Pseudomonadota > Gammaproteobacteria > Arenicellales > UBA868 > UBA868. Next base: position 1,764 of record JAPKAJ010000046.1, read on the forward strand.
TTATCGAGCCTCAGAGCCTCGGCCTTGTGCCGATGGTAATAGAGACTACCGGGCGGGGTGAGCGGGCCTATGATATTTATTCACGCCTGCTTAAGGAGCGAGTGATTTTCATGGTCGGAGCAGTCGAAGATCACATGGCCAACCTGATCGTTGCTCAATTATTGTTTCTGGAATCAGAGAATCCAGATAAGGATATCCACCTTTATATAAATTCTCCCGGTGGTGCGGTTAACGCAGGAATGGCAATTTATGACACTATGCAGTTTGTGCGCCCGCAGATCAGTACCGTCTGTATTGGCCAGGCTGCCAGTATGGGCGCTGTTATTCTGGCTGGGGGTGCGCCGGGCAAACGCTTTACGTTACCTCATTCGAGAATCATGATTCACCAACCCTGGGGTGGATTTCAGGGCCAGGCTACCGACATTGATATTCACGCCCGTGAAATATTGCGTCTGCGCGAGCGGTTGAACTCTGTGTTGGCTGCGCATACAGGTCGTGACGTGGATACGATCGCTACGGATACTGAGCGTGACAATTTCATGGATGAAAACGAGGCCATGGCATACGGAATTATCGATCGTGTTATTAAAAGCCGGGAAGACGAATAGTCGTCGATCTCGTGGTATCGCTGTTAACAGGACTTGCATTTTCTTGTCAAACCTTGCATCGTTAGAGTTCAGGTGATACAAAAAATGCACGCAGTGCAGTGGGATTTGACTGGGCAGGAGGACTGATGGCCGACAGCGACGGTGACAAAAAAGGCGACAAACTGCTGTATTGCTCTTTTTGTGGAAAGAGTCAGCACGAGGTACGCAAACTGATTGCAGGACCGTCGGTTTTTGTTTGTGACGAATGCGTCGAGTTGTGTAACGAAATTATCCGGGAAGAGGCCGAGGACGCTGAGGCGCCAGAGGCCGCAGGTACGCGCTATCCTACGCCGCAAGAGATCTGCGCCCGGCTAGATGACTATGTTATTGGCCAGGCCGAAGCGAAGAAGGTGCTCTCGGTTGCGGTTTACAACCACTACAAACGTATCGAGCATGGAGATGCCGACGGGGTTGGTGGTGTCGATATTGCCAAAAGCAATATCCTGATGATCGGCCCTACCGGTTCGGGTAAGACGCTGTTGGCAGAAACTCTGGCGCAGGAACTCAACGTACCATTCACGATCGCAGATGCCACGACCCTGACTGAAGCTGGGTATGTGGGCGAGGATGTCGAGAATATCATTCAGAAGCTCTTGCAAAAATGTGATTACGATGTTGAGAAAGCCCAGGTCGGGATTGTTTATATCGACGAGATTGACAAGATTTCCCGCAAGGCCGACAACCCGTCGATTACCCGGGATGTCTCCGGTGAGGGTGTGCAGCAGGCCTTACTCAAACTGATCGAGGGCACGGTTGCTTCAGTCCCACCGCAGGGCGGGCGCAAACACCCGCAACAGGAATTCCTCCAGGTTAACACTCGTAATGTACTGTTTATCTGTGGCGGGGCATTCGCCGGGCTGGAAAAAGTGATCCAGGAACGTTCCGAAAAATCCGGTATCGGGTTTGGTGCGGACATCAAGAGTAAAACGGATACCGACCGCGTCAGTGAATTTTTGAAAGATCTTGAGCCTGAAGATCTCATCAAGTATGGGCTGATCCCCGAGTTCGTCGGGCGTATGCCAGTGGTTGCAACCCTTGAGGAGCTTGATCAGGATGCCCTGATCACAATTTTGACTGAGCCGAAAAATGCGTTGGTCAAGCAGTATCAGAAGCTATTCGAGCTTGAAGGGGTCGAGTTGGAGATTCGCCCTGAGGCGCTCAAGACGATCGCGCAGCGGGCGACTGAGCGTAAAACCGGGGCACGGGGCTTACGCTCGATCCTTGAAAGAGCTCTGCTCGAGACTATGTTTGAGTTACCCTCCATGGAGCATGTAACCCGTGTGACGGTCGATTCCAACGTGATTGAAGACGGCGCCCAACCGCTGTTCATGTACGAAGACGAGCAACGCAACGCCTCTAGTCAGTCATCCTGACAGGCCGTCATTTTAGCTTGGGGCACGTTATCGTGGCGCTTGAAAACAGTGTCACCCGGCCCCAACTATAGTACGTGACTCGATTTAATAACTCGGCGCCGATCGTATTGTTGTAGGCTTGTAAACCCACATTTAATGCATGGAAAACTTCATGACCGACGAAAAATCCATCGACCCGATTACCCCTAGAACCCGTTATCACATGTTGCCGCTGCGCGATGTGGTGGTATTCCCGCACATGGTGATTCCTCTTTTCGTTGGCCGGGAAAAATCCATCAAAGCGCTTGATGAGGCAGTCCAGGCCGGCAAGCAGATTTTTCTTGCCGCACAGCATGATGCGGCTGACGACGACCCGGCGCCGGAGAATATCTTCGGGGTCGGCACAGTCGCTAATATCCTGCAACTGCTGAGACTCCCCGACGGTACCGTGAAAGTATTGGTCGAAGGTATGTCGCGTGCTGCAATCGTCAACTACGTAGAGACAGAAGAGAGTTTTGTCGTCGACGCGGCGCCAGTGGGTGAGGGCGAGTTCGACGATCGCGAAGGCGAGGTGCTGATGCGTACCGTGATTTCTGAGTTTGAGCAATACGTCAAACTTAACTCGAAGATCCCGCCGGAGGTATTAACTTCGCTGAGTGGTATTGAAGATCCCGGACGCCTCGCCGATACCATTGCGGCGCACCTGACATTACGCAACGATGAAAAACAGAAGATCCTCGAATTTGGTGATGTTCGCGAATGTCTCGAACACATTCTTGGAATCATGGAATCGGAGATCGACCTGCTGCAGGTTGAAAAACGATTGCGTGGCCGAGTCAAGAAGCAAATGGAGAAAAGCCAGCGCGAATACTATTTAAATGAACAGATGAAGGCTATTCAGAAGGAATTGGGGGAGATGGACGATGTCCCCAATGAGATGGAAGAGTTGCAGCAAAAAGTAGATCAGGCAGGAATGCCCAAGGAGTCCCGCGCGAAAGCCGAATCTGAGTTGAAGAAACTGCGCATGATGTCGCCGATGTCCGCTGAGGCAACTGTGGTGCGCAATTACATCGACTGGTTGGTGCAGGTGCCGTGGAAAAAGCGCAGTCGGGTCGTTAAAGACCTTACCAAGGCCGAGTCAATACTCGAAGCCGATCACTACGGACTGGAGAAGGTTAAAGAGAGAATTCTTGAATATCTCGCAGTTCAGCAGCGTATTAACAAGGTGAAAGGGCCGATTCTGTGCTTGGTAGGACCTCCCGGTGTTGGCAAGACCTCGCTCGGCGAATCCATCGCCCGGGCAACCAATCGGAAATTCGTGCGTATGTCACTCGGTGGCGTGCGCGACGAGGCTGAGATTCGTGGCCATCGGCGTACCTATATTGGCTCGATGCCTGGCAAGATCATACAGAATATGTCGCGAGCGGGAACCCGCAATCCATTATTTATGTTCGATGAAGTCGACAAGATGTCGATGGATTTCCGCGGTGATCCATCGTCAGCATTGTTAGAGGTGTTGGATCCGGAACAGAACCATAAGTTTGGCGATCATTATCTGGAGGTGGATTACGACCTATCCGAGGTTATGTTTGTTGCGACTGCCAACACACTGAATATCCCGAGCCCACTGCTCGACCGCATGGAAGTCATTCGTATCTCCGGCTATACCGAGGACGAGAAAATCAACATCGCGACCCGCTATCTGGTAGGCAAGCAGAAACGCAACAACGGCCTCAAGGAAGAGGAGATCAGTATCAATAAGCAGGCGTTGGTCGATATTGTGCGTTACTACACTCGTGAGGCAGGCGTACGTGGGATGGAGCGAGAAATCGCCAAGATTTTCCGCAAGGTGGCCAAGGAGTTGCTGCTTGACAGCAATAAGAAAAATGTTCAGGTCTCATCGCGCAATCTGGGTAAATATCTGGGTGTGCGACGACACCGTTATGGTCGCGCTGAAGAGGGTAACCGTGTGGGTCAGGTGACGGGCTTGGCGTGGACTGAAGTTGGAGGTGAATTGCTCACTATTGAGGCGGCTGTGATGCCGGGCAAGGGCAAGCACAGTTTTACCGGAAAACTTGGTGACGTGATGCAAGAATCGATTCAGGCCGCAATGTCGGTGGTACGAACCCGCTCGGCCCAGTATGGGATCGATGTAGAGTTTTATCAGAAGCAGGATATTCACATCCATGTCCCCGAAGGCGCGACCCCCAAGGATGGGCCTAGTGCTGGGGTGGCAATGTGTGCAGCGGTGATTTCAGCTATGACCGGCATTCCGGTGCGTGCTGATGTGGCGATGACCGGGGAGATCACCTTGCGCGGTGAGGTACTACCGATCGGTGGGCTCAAGGAAAAACTGCTCGCAGCGCATCGCGGCGGTATTGGCACAGTACTGATTCCAAAGGAAAACGAGAAAGATCTTGTCGAGATTCCAAAAAACATCAAAGGGGGACTCAAGATTGTTCCGATCCGCTGGATCGACGAGGTCTTCGCGGTTGCCCTTGAGCGTTTGCCTACATCAGAGACAGTCAATCCGGACAAAGCGTCGGTGACGCCTGAAGAAGCCAAGACATCATCTGAGGAGTCCACACGAGCGCACTGAGTCGTGTTAGCGATGCCGTGACAAGATTAGGACGGGGATCTCGCAAACCGGTATGCGATTGAAATGGTTGTAGATTACCTTTAGCCTTTTTCTTTCATATGGTTGCGATATATCTTTTAAGTCATTTCTGAGGTTGGGGATGGCTGGTATAGCATTGATACACCTCAGTTTGCGGTTGACACCGATTTTCCAGTTGGTATAACAAGAGGACTCGGATGCCCAGGAGTCGACAGCGAGCGCATTGGTGCCGATCGGTTTCTTCGGGGCGATGGCTTGCCGGGAAACTTTTATTATTGGATAAGAGGAACAGAGCATGAATAAAGCGGATCTGATCGATTCGGTTGCATCTGCAACTGGTTTGGGGAAACCTGAAGCCGGTTCAGCGGTGGAGTCTGTCCTTAATGTAATCACCTCAGCGCTACAACGTGGGGAGAGTGTCTCCCTGGTCGGGTTCGGTATTTTCTCGATAAGCGAACGTGCGGCCAGGGTTGGGCGTAATCCCCGTACAGGCGAGAGTATTACCATCGCGCCGTCTCGGGCACCCAAGTTCAAGGCTGGCAAAGGCCTGAAGGATGCCGTAAACTAGCGCGCCCTCCGGGGGTGCTTAGCTCAGTTGGGAGAGCGTCGCCCTTACAAGGCGAAGGTCGCAGGTTCGAACCCCGCAGCACCCACCAAGGGCCCGCGGAGGAAAATCTCGTTGGGCTGATTCAGTCAATATTCGGAGCGGTAGTTCAGTTGGTTAGAATACCGGCCTGTCACGCCGGTGGTCGCGGGTTCGAGTCCCGTCCGCTCCGCCATCTATTTTGGGCACAAGGATGAGTCCTTCGCCCGCATATGCGAGTTACACCGGCCGCAGTGATACCATTATTGTTTGACTGGCAATGGGGCAGGGTCTGGCTGGACCGTCCTCGCCGGTGGGCACGACACATCTGGGGTAAGTAAAGCATGCTGACAGCAATCAGGGAGCGCGCAACAGGTTGGATTGCCTGGGCACTGGTGATCCTAATCACTATCCCGTTTGCCTTATGGGGCATAAATTCCTATTTTGAAGGCGCTTCAAAGGTAGTCGTTGCGACAGTCAATGGGGTTGACCTAGAACAGCGGGCATATCAGCAGGCTCTTTCGGATCATCGTCGGTCACTGGTTCAGATCATGGGGCGCAATGTCGATGCTGAGTACTTCTCTAACCCGGCTTTCAAATTACAGGTACTTGAATCACTGATTGACAGTAACCTGCAAGCGGAGTACCTGCGTGAACGAGGCTATCGGGTTACCGATGAGCAGTTGGTTAGTCGGATCAGATCAATCGAGGCCTTTCACAGTGATGGGGTTTTTGATACGGATCGATATGAAACACTGGTGCGCAATGCAGGTCTTTCGGTGGAGGGCTTCGAGCAGCAGCAACGTCAGCAGGGCGCGCTTGAACAGTTGCGAACGGGTTTAAGCGAAACCGCTTTTGTAATACCGGCGGCGATAGACCGCGCCATTGAGCTGTTGAATCAACGCCGTCGCGCGAGTTACACCGTGCTGGGCGTTGAAAAGTTTTCGCACTCGGCCGCTGTAGGTGCTGCTGCGGTCCGTGCTGAGTTCGACAACAACCCCGATCGTTATGTTAATCCGGCCGAAATACAGGTGGATTATCTGCGACTGTCGGTTGTTGATCTGGCTCAGCAGATAAGTGTGGATGAAGATTCCCTGAAGAGTTATTACGATATGAATCTGGCACAGTTTTCGCGTCCCGGGAGTCGTCGCGCGAGCCATATCTTGATCAGCGTGGCTGCTGATGCCTCTGCCGATGTGGTGAATGCAGCCCAGGCGCAAGCGGCAGGGTTAGCCCTACGGGCTCGGGCTGGCGAGAATTTCGAACAACTCGCGCACGAGCATTCTGGCGATACTGGTTCAGCGGGTCGTGGAGGTGATCTGGGAGTCATCCGTCCCGGCACCATGGCGCTGCCGTTTGAAGAAGCTGTGTTTGCTCTTGATCAAGGTGAGGTGAGCGAGCCGGTGCGCACAGATTATGGTTGGCACGTGATTCGCTTGACTGATCTGCGTGAAAATGAAACTAAACCTTTTGCTGAGGTGCGCGGCGAAATACGCTCAGTGTTGGCTCGCGAAGCCGCCGAAGAGCAGTTTCTAGCGCTGGCGGAGGATTTCCAAAACATCGTCTTTGAGCAGCCTGGCTCGCTTGAGCCGGCCGCAGATATCTTGGGCCTGCCGATAGAGCGCAGTGAGTGGTTCTCTCGCGCCACGGGTACTGGCCTGACCAAAAGTGGTGTTGTTCGCCAGGCTGCATTCAGTGATGAAGTCCGTGTTGACCGACTTAACAGTGAGATGCTGGAGGTCGACAGCGATACATTGGTTGCCGTGCGGTACGCCGATTTCCGTGAGCAGCGTAAGCAGGCCTTCGAGGAAGTTCGTCAGAGTATCGAAAGCGAGCTTGTGGCCAAGGCCGCGCTCCACGCCCAGGAAGTCGCAGCACAGGCACTTATCGATGGGCTGCGTTCAGGTGCGAACTGGCATGAGGCGTTGGCTGAGCATCAACTCGAATCGCATGAATTACCACAGGATCCGGCCAAACTGTCCGGTCCGATTGAGCAGGGCGTCGCTATGGCAGTTTTTTCAAGCCCTGTTCCCAGCCCCGGCGGAGCAACTTATGGCGGCCGACGTCTCGATTCGACCCGTTACACTGTGTTCCAGCTCGAGGAGGTGATTCCGGGCAATCCGACTGATGCTAAAACGGCCGAACGCCAGCAGGTCGAGAACTTAATCGCCGCCCGTGGTGGCGAAGAGCTTTTATCAGGTCTGCGCCACACTTTGCGTTCGGCAGCGCAGGTAGAGGTGTTTGAAGAAAACCTATAACTTACTGGAGTCGATTCAGTTCAGGATTCGTCCGCAAAACGAGGACTGATGCCGACGGTGTTGAAACCGCCATCGACATAGGTAATCTCACCGGTGATTCCAGACGCCAGGTCCGAGCAGAGAAATGCCGCGGTGTTGCCGACTTCGTCGATAGTGACGCCGCGTCCGAGTGGCGCAGTGTTTTCATAGAACTTCATCATTTTTTTCAGACCACGAATACCAGATGCGGCAAGGGTTTTTATCGGCCCTGCGGAGATTCCATTGACTCGTATCCCATCGTCACCAAGGGATTGCGCCAGGTAACGCACATTGGCTTCAAGGCTGGCTTTGGCCAGGCCCATAACGTTGTAGCCGGGCATCGAGCGTTGGGAGCCGATATAACTCAGTGTCAGCATGGCCGCACCATCGCTCATCATTGGACGCAATGCACGTGCCAATGCGGCGAAACTGTAAGAGCTGATTTCATGGGCAGTGCGAAACCCTTCCCGGGTTACGGAATCCAGAAACATACCTTCCAGTTCTTCTCGAGGGGCGAAAGCAATCGAGTGTACGAGGATATCGACGGTATCCCAGTGTTGCGCGAGACTGGTGGCCATATCCTCGATATCGTTGTCGCTGGAAACATCACAGCGGATCGCTATCTGTGAGCCTAACTGCCCGGCAAATTTTTCTGCTCGCGCGCCGAGCTTATCATTTTCAAAGGTCAATGCCAGTTGCGCTCCCTCGCGAGCCATCGCTTGTGCAATACCCCAGGAAATAGAGCGGTTTGATGCTACACCGGTAATCAAGGCGCGTTTGCCGTCGAGAAATCCCATCTTGTGTAGTTCCTTTAAGTAAAATGAAGGTGGAAGCGATTTTTATCCTAAGCACGGGTCAGTGTCAAAGTTAGACTATGCCTATGGTTAACGGTGAGGTATCGATTGTAGCGATGGCGCCACAGGCCCTCGCCCGGGCACAGCAATTGGCTTTGGGCCTGGCTTTACCACTGTTGGGTTGTTCTGCCGATGTTTCAGGCATGGTTCTCGAGGTATACCCGGACCGCTTGGCGTTGCGGAACTGTGCTCAGCCAGGCACACATGCGCTGGTGATTGATCCACAACGCAGACGACGGCCCGCCCCGGGCCGCGACCTGATTACCCGCTCGCTGGGACGGGGTTGCCGATCCATTATTGATGCCACTGCAGGCTTTGGCGCTGATGCTTTTGATTTTGCCCGGCGTGGCAAAAAGGTGATTGCCATTGAGCGGGTTGGGGTAATTGCTGCGATGCTGGAAGATGCGGCGCAGCGTTTTCGATTCCGGTGTGCTAGCGCCCAGTTTGTAGTGGTTGTCGGAGATGCCTGTGAACAGATTGCATTACAGCCGCCAGCAGATGTTATCTTTCTTGATCCGATGTTCCCCCAGACTCAACGCCATACGGCGTTGGCGCGAAAATCGCAACAGTTATTGCGTGTGCTCGCCGGCGATGACCGAGATGCACAACAGCTTGTGAATATCGCCCGAGAAAAAGCGCTAAGACGGGTGGTTGTTAAGCGCCCACGACATGCAACGCCGCTGGCTGCTAATCCTGATAGCTGTTTTAGGGGTAGATCAATACGGTATGACGTCTACCTGGCGGGAGTATCATGAGAACTGGTTATTGGTTCTATCTGCCGGGCCTTACTGGGTGTGAAACCCAGGCTTTGTTGAGCGAGCCGCAGGCCAGTCACGCGGTACGGTCTCGCCGCCTCAAGGTAGGTGATCCACTTTGGCTGTTTAACGGCGCAGGTCATATCGCGCCAGGCCGCATCAGTGAGATTGTTCAGCGTCCACTTGAGGTACATATCGACTTGGAAGCGGGGCAGGAGCTACCAGCTCCACGACGTCGTATACATCTGCTGAGCGCTTTACCCAAGAGTGAACGTCAAGTGACGATGTTGGATATGGCGACTCAACTGGGAATGACCGATTTTACGGTACTGGTGTGTGAGCGCAGTGTGAGTCATATGCGAGACCGGGGGTTGTCCCGGTGGCAGCGGGTAGTTGTCGAAGCCTGTAAGCAGAGTCACCAGCCGTGGCTGCCAGTGATTCATCCGCCTATGAGTATTGAGACCTTAGTTGCCAAAAGCATCAGTCCCGATGCAGTGGTATTGCTGGCCGATCGTGGCGGGCATTCAGCTGCGCAGGTTTCACCTCTGATCGCCAACGCGTCGACCATCTATCTTCTGGTTGGGCCCGAAGGGGGATTCACGGCGTGTGAGCGCGACCAGCTGACCACAGTGGCGAGCGCGTCGGTGTTCCTGGGCGATGGCGTGCTGCGTATTGAAACGGCTGCGGTCGCAATGGTGGCGCTGGTCGGTAGCGCATGTTCACCATAGACGCTTCCAGTCCAGTTTCAAGCTTGTTGGTGGACTATAGGCTGGCGACCCGGGTTTGTTGGGATTTCAACTCTTCGATATCGCGTGCGAGTTGGTCTGCACGGTTTTTCTCTTTGGTTACGATATCTTCTGGAGCCCGGGCCACAAAGTTGGGGTTTGATAGTTTCGTCTGACAACGTTGCAAATCCTCAGCGAGCTTCTCCACCTCTCGTTCTAGGCGCTTGAGTTCGGCCGCGCGGTCGATAACAGATCCTAGCGGAACCAGGATCTTCATCTCGCCTGAAAGCGCCATTGCGCTTTGCGGAGTGTCTTCGTCATCGGCGACAAATGCCAGGCTTTGCAAGCGACCCAGCGCGGCCAGTAGCGTGTGAAAATCCCTGGCTCGGCGTCTATCGAGATCATTGCCGCCCTGAAATATAACCGGCAACTCTTTGCGCGGATCAATGTTCATCTCCCCGCGTATATTGCGTACGCCACTGACGATGGCCTGGACCCACTCCATGTCGGCAACCGCTTTGTCGTCAACTCGATTCGATTCAAACTGCGGGTAAGGCTGATTCATGATCGAGTCGCTATTGGTTAATGTGCGCGAACGTAATTGCTGCCACAGTGCTTCAGTGATAAATGGCATGATCGGGTGAATCATTCGCAATGTGGCGCCGAGTACGTTGACCAGGGTCTGACGCACACCATCCTTGCGTACCTCCGACAAGCTATCGTCAGCGAGTTCGATCTTTGCGATTTCCAGGTACCAGCTGCAGTACTCATCCCAGGCAAAGGTATGCAATGTTTGTACCACTTGGTCAAGCCGATAGACTTCCATCGAAGTTGCGACATCTTTAGCAATGTGTTGCAACCGAGAGTTTATCCAGCGTTCGGCTGTTCCAGTTTCGAAGTTAGCCAGGGGTTTGTCCGCAAGAGAATCAGTATTCATCATCACGAAACGTGCGGCGTTCCAAAGCTTGTTGCAAAAATTACGAAAGCCTTCGACTCGGCCCAGGTCAAAGCGGATATCCCGACCTTGAGTCGCCAAACTGGCAAACGTAAATCGCAGCGCGTCGGTGCCGAAAGAGGGAATTCCATCCGGAAATTGGCGGCGGGTTGCATCTTCAATATGCTTTGCCATTTGCGGTTGCATGAGTCCGGTGGTGCGTTTTTCGACAAGAGCAGGCAGCGCAATGCCATCGATCAGATCCAATGGGTCAAGTACGTTACCCTTGGACTTGGACATTTTTTGTCCGTCAGCATCGCGTACCAGTCCATGTACATAGACGTCTCGGAAGGGGGCGCTGCCGGTAAACTTCAGGCCAAACAT
>JAPKAJ010000047.1 GCA_028825345.1 Arenicellales bacterium
AAACGCTTATCCGCCGGCTGGTCAGTCAACAACTTCATAACAGGCTATCGTCAAACATGCTGGCAGGCCCAGTTGATACAGGTTTGCGCATACCCGCTCCTTCAAGGCAGCATCTTTTCGTGGGCAAACAATTCCGCGGTTGTCTCGCGATTGCGCACCACATGGTATCCCGCACCATCGACCATGACTGCTGCGGGGCGTGGCCGGGCGTTGTAATTGGAGCTCATAACCAAACCGTAGGCGCCGACAGAACGCACCGCCAGCAGATCACCCTGAGCCACCGCAAGGTGTCGACCTCGGGCAATAAAATCACCACTTTCGCAAATCGGGCCAACCACATCGCAATTCCGCGGCTCACCGCTACCCGGATTCACCGCAACAACCTCGTGCCAGGCCTGATATAGCGCCGGGCGCAACAGGTCATTCATCGCCGTATCCACGATGACGAAATCTCTGTCGGGGCCCGGCTTGATGTACTCGACCCGGGTTAACAATACACCGGCATTACCAGCAATCGCACGGCCTGGTTCAAGTGTCACTGCAAGCGTACAACCCCGACGCTGGAGAATCTCAAGCATCGCCTTTGCATATTGGGCCGGATCCGGTGGATTTTCATCACAATAACGAATGCCGACCCCGCCGCCCAGGTCCAGATGCTGTAGGGAGATGCCAATCTCGGACAAGGCATTCACCAGATCAAGCACGCGTTCAAGTGCGTCACAAAAAGGAGTGATCTGTGTCAATTGCGAGCCAATATGGCAGGCGATCCCGGTGATACATACCCCTTCCATGCCTGCGGCCCGCTGGTAAAGGTGAAGCGCATCGGTTGCCGATACACCGAACTTGTTTTCGCGCAGGCCGGTCGCGATATACGGATGGGTTTTGGGGTCCACATCGGGGTTGATTCGAAAAGCGATCGGCGCCCTTTTGCCAAGGCCAAGTGCCACCGCATTCACACGATCGAGTTCTGCCTCGGATTCCAGACTGAGGTTACGAACCCCGGCGCAAAGCGCCTGCTTAATTTCAGCCACTGACTTGCCGACGCCGGAAAACACGACATTATCCGGAGCGGCACCCACAGCCAGCACACGATCGAGCTCACCGCCCGAGACAATATCAAAGCCAGCACCGAGGCGTTGCAGCACCTGCAAAACAGCCAGATTGTCATTGGCCTTTACCGCGTAACAGATATGATGCGGATAATTGCCAAAGGGTTCATCAAAGGCACGGTAATGCCTTTCCAGTGTAGCCCGAGAATAAACATAGCACGGTGTACCGATGGCCTCGGCAATCGTCTCGAGCGCTACGTCCTCGGCGAACAACCGATCCTCGCGATATCCGAAATGATCCACGACTGATGGCTAACTATCGCTGTCTTCAGATTCTTCTGACGAAGGCGTATCAGGGATGTACAGCGGGCCTTTCTGGCCACAACCTGCCAGCAGTATCCCGCTGCTCAAAAGGGTAAATCCCAGCACTATCGCGACAATCGATCGCACCAGAGGGGTCGCGCAAACAGATCTCACCGGGCGACCCATATCAATGCACTGCCAGGACTTGTCGCGCAGCAGCAATAGCCTCGCGAACCTGTCTTGGTGCCGTGCCGCCCGTGTGATCTCGGGATTCAACCGAGCCTTCCAGCGTGAGCACGTCAAAAACATCGGAGTCGATGTGTTCACAGATATTGCGCAACTGCTCCAGCGACAGGTCTGGCAGCTCAAGTTGGCGTGCTTCGGCAAGACGGACCGCCTTACCCACGGCTTCGTGGGCATCACGAAAGGCCATGCCCCGACACACCAGATAATCTGCCAGATCAGTCGCGGTGGTGTGGCCACGCTGTGCTGCCTTACGCATACGTTCACGGTCAAATTTCATATTGGGCACCATCGCGACAAGCACCTGCAAGCAGGCGTGCGCGGTATCAACACTATCAAACAATGGTTCCTTGTCCTCCTGGTTATCCCGATTGTAAGCGAGCGGCTGCCCTTTCATCAGCACCAGTAGGGATACGAGATTGCCGATCGCGCGACCGCTTTTGCCGCGAACCAGTTCGGCGACATCTGGATTCTTCTTCTGCGGCATGATGCTTGATCCCGTGCAAAAAGCGTCGCCCAAATCAACGAAACAGCAACTTTGTGAAGCCCACAGCACCAACTCCTCGGCTATACGGGAAAGATGAACCCCCAACAAGGCACACGCAGAACAAAACTCGATCACAAAATCCCGATCCGATACCGAGTCCAGCGAATTGGTCGACACCGAATCGAATCCCAATGCCTGTGCGCTCATCTGCCGATCTATAGGAAAACTGGTTCCTGCGAGTGCCGCTGAGCCAAGCGGCGAAACATTAACCCGGCGCCGGCAATCGCCCAGGCGCTGCCAGTCACGCTCCAGCATGGCATTCCAGGCCAGCAGGTGGTGGCCGCAGGTCACCGGTTGGGCTGCCTGCATGTGCGTCATACCCGGCATAATGCTGGTCGCTTCGCTTTCAGCCTGGGTTAGTAGAGCGCCTTGCAGCGCTGTGATATCAGTGCAGAGCTGGTCAATGGCATCGCGCACGAAAAGCCGCAGATCGGTTGCAACCTGGTCATTACGCGAGCGAGCCGTATGCAGTTTTTTTCCAGGCTCGCCTACCAGTTCAGTCAGGCGCACCTCGATGTTCATGTGCACATCTTCGAGCTGCGAGCGCCATTCAAACCGATCCTCGTTAATCTCGAGCGTAATGGCCTCAAGCCCACTCATGATCGCTTCACAGTCGGTATCACTGATCACACCGACGGCGTTCAACATGCGGGCGTGGGCCATTGATCCCGCAATGTCGTAGTGCGCCAGTCGCCGATCGAAGTGTTCGGACGCGCTAAAGGCCTCGACTGTCGCGTTGGTATCGCTGTCGAAACGACCGCGCATGAGTTTTTCAGTAGCCATGATCTACGTACTGGCCCGATAAGAGTCGCGATTGCCTAGATAGCTCTGCTTGTTGGCCGCAAGTACGCCCGATCGCTCGGGTAGCCATGGCCACAGTGCTCTACTGCAGCGCCGACATGTACAGCGACAAGGCATTGATCTGGTGTGTCGAAAGCCGGTGCGCGATAGGCCCCATGATCTTGCTGGCGCGCTCGCCCGACTTGAAAACCAGCAACTGGCGTTCAAGATATTCGGACCATTGTCCGGCCACACGGGGATTGGTCGACGGAATACCATGTCCTGCGGGCCCATGACAGGCCATGCAGGCGGGGATCGCGAGCTGGGCAGAACCGCCACGGTAGAGCGCTTCGCCCTCATGGGCCAGCGCCAGCTGATCATCATCGATGGCGCGAGGCGTAATGGTCTTTGAGGCATACCAGGCATCAAGGTCGGCCATATCGGCAGCACTGAGCGACTGGGTCATGCCCATCATAATGGGGTTAGCCCGCTGACCCGATTTGAACAAGGCCAATTGTGCGCCGATGTACCCGGGAACCTGGCCGGCCAAAGAGGGAAAGCCCGCATTAGCACTGTTGCCGTCAGCGCCGTGGCAGGCGACGCATGTCTGCGCCTTTGCCTGTCCCGCCGCCGCATCGCCTGCAGCCGCTGCAACAGTCGAAAACCCAGCCATTACGGCTGCTATGATGATGAATACCAGCCGATTCATTAAACTGCTCCTTCTGTACAAGGGCCTGCCGATTGGGATGGGTGCATGCGCCGCCCGGCTTCCTGAGTTGAAGTCGGGATGCATACACCTTCCTGACAGGGTAAGGTCCGCAACCCGGAAAATTAAGCGTGGAATTATACCCTGTGCCTTCAAAAACCTGTGATACCGAACTGCTGCGGCGCGCTGAATACCACTGCGCCGCCCATCATCCGCGCGACTGGGTGGAAGACACGGGTGCCGAGGTCGCTTTTTCCGGACGCTCCAACGTGGGCAAGTCCAGCGCAGTCAACGCCATTACCGGACGTAAGGGTCTTGCCCGTACCAGCAAAACACCCGGGCGTACCCAGCAGATCATTTTCTTCAACCTCGATGACACACGCCGGCTGGTCGACCTGCCCGGTTACGGTTATGCCAAAGTGCCTGTGCAACTGCAGCAACACTGGGAAAAGACGGTACGGCGCTACCTCGAAGAGCGTGTTTCACTGCGCGCACTGATATTGCCTGTGGATTGTCGCCGGGAACCCACTGTGCTCGATTGGCAACTCCTGAAATGGTGTGCAGCGAGCCAACTGCCCGTGCACGTACTGCTGACCAAGAGCGATAAACTGGGACACGGCAAAAGCCTCCAGGCGCTACGCCAGACCCGCGAATCGCTGGCCACGATGCCGCTGGTCAGCGTGCAGCTTTTTTCGGCTACCCGCAACGTGGGTGTCACCGAAGCGCGCGAGCGTATCGTTGATCTTCTATCGGGGGAAGGTAACGGCCGCAAACCTGCCTAGCTGTGCGCTTGCGCCCAATTGGCGCCGCTACCGACATCAACCTTGAGCTCAACTGCAAGATCAGCCACCGAGCTCATCAAATGGACCACCGCATCGCTGACGCGCTGCACTTCGGATTTGGGCACTTCCAACACCAGCTCATCATGCACCTGCATGATCATGCGGGCACCGCAATCATCCTCGCGCAACCAGTCGTCAACCGCCAGCATGGCCAACTTGATCAAATCAGCCGCGGTCCCCTGCATCGGTGCGTTGATCGCGGCTCGCTCGGCTGCCTGACGCCGGACATGATTGCTTGAACTGATATCGGCGAGAAATAACCGCCGACCAAATACGGTTTCGACATAACGCTGCTCACGGACCTGTTCACGAGTCGCATCCATGAATGCGCGTACACCCGGGTAACGCTGGAAATAGCGGTCGATATATTCCTGTGCCTGGCCCCGGTCGATGCCGAGCTGGCGGCCAAGACCAAAAGCCGACATGCCATAGATCAAACCAAAATTGATCGCCTTAGCGCTGCGGCGCTGGTCGTTGTCGACCTCGTCCAGGCCAACACCGAATACCTCGGCCGCAGTTGCCCGGTGCACATCCTCACCCTTATCGAAGGCAGACATCAACCCAGCGTCGGCCGACAAGTGCGCCATGATCCGAAGCTCGATCTGCGAATAATCCGCTGCCACCAGCACCGAACCGGGGGGCGGAATGAAAGCCTCGCGAATCCGTCGACCCTCGGCTGTGCGTACCGGAATGTTCTGCAGGTTGGGGTCGCTGGATGACAGCCGGCCGGTCGCTACCGCGGCCTGGTGGTAGGAGGTATGCACCCGGCCAGTAGCCGGATTCACCAACGCCGGTAGTTTTTCGGTGTAGGTAGAACGCAACTTGCTCAAACCGCGATGCTCGAGTATCAACCGGGGCAGATCGTGCTTCTCGGCCAGCTCAGTGAGTACACCTTCAGCGGTCGAGGGCTGCCCTTTAGGTGTTTTGGCCAACACCGGCAACTGCAAGCGGTCGAACAGAATCTCCTGAATCTGCTTGGGGGAGGCTATATTGAACGCCCCGCCGGCTGCGCCATGAGCCTGCTCTTCGAGCTCCTTTATCCGCAGCGCCAGTTCAGTGCTCTGGCGGGCCAACATGGCGCAGTCCACGAGGACGCCCGCTCGCTCTATGCGGGAAAGTACCGGTACCAGCGGCATTTCAATCCGTTCGAACAGCTCGCGCTGTAAAGATTCCTGTTGCAGTCGCGGGTACAAAGTCTCATGCAGGCGCAGTGTGATATCGGCGTCTTCGGCGGCATAAGGCCCGGCCTGTTCCAGCGACACCTCGTTGAAAGACAGTTGCCCCTTACCCTTTCCGGCAACCTCTTGGTAATGGATAGTTTTGTGCCCCAGATACTTCAGCGCCAGGCTGTCCATATCGTGACGCGATCCGGTGCTGTCGAGCACGTAGGACTCAAGCATGGTGTCAAAACGAATACCAGCGAGGCAGACTCCGTGGTTGTACAACACGGTACAGTCATACTTGAGATTCTGTCCCACCTTGTCACGGGTCGAATCTTCCAGCAGTGGGCGCAATTGCTCAAGAACGCTCTCCGGTGAGAGCTGTGCTGGCGCATCCAGGTAATCGTGTGCTAACGGCACATACGCGGCGGCGCCTGTTTCGACAGCAAAGGACACGCCGACAATTCGCGCCTGCATTGCGTCGATCGATGTGGTCTCGGTATCAAAAGCAAATAACGATGCCTCCTCCAGCCGCTTGATCCACTGGGTCAGGCTGGGTTGATCTAACACGAGATCATAGTCGGTTGGTACTGTGGGGTCGGACGTATCCAGATCGTTGACCCCGCCCAGCTCTGCCAACCAGGTCTTGAACTCGAGTCGTGCGAATAGTTCACGCAACACGTCCTTGTCAGGAGGGACGATAGTAAGTTCGGTGACCTCCTGTTCCAGTGCGACATCACACTTAATGGTGGCCAGTTGCCGCGATAAATATAACTGCTCTAAAGAGGCACGCAGATTCTCCCCAACTTTGCCGGGAACACTATCAGAGTGCTCTACCAGCTTGTCGAGTGAGCCGTGCTCGCTCAGCCAACGTGCTGCGGTTTTTGGCCCAACCTTGGGCACGCCGGGAATGTTGTCTGATGAATCGCCTACCAATGCCAAAAAATCCACAATACCCTCGGGCGGTACACCGAATTTTTCTTTCACCCCATCGCGATCGTAGAGCACGTCCTTCATACTGTCGTACATCATCACCTGGGGGCCTACCAACTGTGCCAGATCCTTATCACCGCTGATGATCAGTGTCTCCATACCCTGTGTGGTCCCGGCGCGAGCGAGCGTACCGATCACATCATCTGCCTCGACATCCGGTACCGAGAGCAACGGCAATCCCAGAGCCCGGATAACGGTATGGATCACCTCTACCTGGGCACGCAATTCTTCTGGCATCGGTGGCCGGTTGGCCTTGTACTCACTATAAAGACGATCGCGGAAAGTCTTGCCCGGGGCATCGAACACCACGACGAAGTGCGTTGTTTCATATTGGCGAAGCAAGCGGCGCAACATGTTTACAACGCCATATACTGCACCCGTGGCCTCTCCTTTGGAATTAACCAGATTGGGCATAGCGTGAAAGGCGCGATACAGGTAGGACGAACCGTCAACCAGTACCAGTTTTTCAAACATAGGCGAGACCCTTGGCGTGCGACCGGGGCAAAACGCACCCTCGGCTGGCCCGGTTAGTTTCAGCGCAGTATACGTCGGTCACGTGGTATTCGGACCACTTGCGCGTCCTGTGCTTATGGGGGATGATTGCCATGACAGCACACCGGCAAATATGAACCTATCACTAAAAACCTTTACCCGGGTGGCGACACTCAGCGTTGTACTGTTTGGCGGGCCCGCTTCGCTGCAACGCCTGTGGGCGCAGGAGACTCCTTTGGCAAATGCCCTGCCAAACACAGTTCATGCCGTTGAAATCGGTGAGCCGCGGGCTACCGCATGATCGAATACCGGACTCGAGGGCGTATCACCTCATTGGAAATCATTCGTGAGTACGGACTGAATATGGTCATCCGGGACAGCGGTGGCGATGGCTCGTTTACCCGGTCGGACAGTACCTTCGCGTCCGACCTGTCGATTGGGCTCTGGAAAATCAGTGAGTGGCACTGAGGGCCCCGCTGACCCGGATTGTCGCCTTGGCGCTTCTCGGCAGTCTTAGCGGAGGTTGCGCACAGGCTCCGGTACAAGCACCATCAACTCACATCCGCTTCTACACCACCAACAACTACAACCAGTTGTCGGAGTTGTCGCTAATTCCCAACCGTGACGAGCCTGGCTGTCATAACCTGCCGCTGGCATTAGATATTCACCGGGTGGCGCAGGTGGGCTTCAAGGCCTGCGCGGTCTACGCACAAGATGACTGCTCTATTGATTCGGTGCTGACCATGCGCTGGTCGGGAAAACGCTCACGCACCGATACCAACAAGAACCAGCCAACAACCGAGATGACGCCCGGCGCATTATGGCTGTTTGCCCTCGGGCGTGAGGCGGCCGTTGCTTCGTGGCACTGCACGCCGAACGCGTAAACAGCGTCAGTGGGAGGTCAACGAAAAACTACTGATCGACCTGGCGCCGTGCGATAACCATGCCCTTGAGCAGATTAAGCGCCTCACCGACCTCGAAATCCCGATCCTGCAAAAGCTCAGCCGGGGCAGTCTCATCAACGGTCTCATTGGACGCGTCGTTTTCATTTTCCAGGTGACCGGCAAGATCAGATTCACGAATACCGCCGTGTGTTGGCCCGGGTGAAGTCGCCAGTTCTAGTTGCCGGCTAACGATATCTGGCTGGATACCGGTCGCCTGGATAGAGCGGTTGTTGGGGGTGTAATAACGAGCCGTGGTCAGTTTCAGCGCTGCACCGTTTTTCATCGGCAAAATAGTCTGTACCGAGCCTTTGCCGAAGGTCTTGGTCCCCAGAATCAGGCCTCGCTGGTGATCCTGTAGAGCGCCAGCCACAATCTCTGAAGCCGAAGCCGACCCCCGGTTAACCAGCACCACCAGTGGTGCACCGTTCAACACATCGCGGCCAGTCGCGTTGAAGGTAAAAGCGGAATCCGCTGCGCGGCCCCGGGTCGAGACGATCACTCCCTCGCTCAGGAACAAGTCACTGACCTCAACCGCGCCGTTGAGCACTCCACCCGGGTTGTTGCGCAAATCCAGCACTAATCCGCTTAAGGGGCCATCGGCTTGTTCTTCAAGTCGCTCAAGCTGTCGACGCAATGAGGCGCCAGTCCCGGATTGGAACTGACTAATCCGGGTATAGGCAAAGCGCGCTTCCAGCAATTCCCCGCGCACGCTTTGCAACTGGATAATGGCGCGCTTGACGGTCACATCGAATGGCGCCTCAACTCCCTCGCGGAGGATGGTTAGTGTGATTGCACTGCCCGGCTCACCGCGCATGCGTTCCACCGCCTGGTCCAGGGCTTGGCCTTTAACGGTAATCCCATCGAGACGAATGATCAGATCGCCGCTACGAATCCCCGCCTCCTCGGCTGGGGTTCCATCCATCGGAGCTACCACCCGGATTACCCCGTCCTCGAGGGTAACCTCCAAACCCAGGCCCCCAAATTCCCCGCGGGTATCGATGTTGATTTCTCTAAATGAGCTCGGATCAAGATAAGACGAATGCGGATCGAGCCCGCCGAGCATGCCACGCACGGCATCGCGCAACAGCGTCTCGTCATCCATGGGCTCAACATAATCCGCCTTAATCATGCTGAAAATCTCGGCAAAAAGACGGAGATCCTCAATTGGTAACTCGGCTTGGGCCGGCTGTTCGTCAGCGCCAGCGAGGTGTGCCGGTGTGCTGAATAACGCGGCTAAAAGGGTAAAGACAAAAACCGATCGGGTGGTTTGGTGCATAGTTTTTCGCGACAGCGCTGGTATATAAGCAAGGTTGGCAAACTTAAGGCAAGCAGTATAACGCTCGCCTGTGACCGCTGGGTGACGGCGTTAGGAGTAATCTGTGCCGGGAAAACCCGCTTGCCAAGCGCTGTGGCAGACACAAAACATTAAAGAATTAGCGTATAATGTTAATTGAATATTCAAACATTTAGGCCGACGTCTCATGGCAATTGCTACAAATCAAAACGAGCATTTTGACGACGGGGCAAACCCGGCAGAACTCTTCCTCGCCAGCGAGACTGACATATACAACGCCTCCCGATCACTGAAAGCCATGGGACATCCGTTGCGACTGAAGATTCTGTGTATCCTCGCAAGCGTCAAGGAAACCAGCGTACAGGATCTGGTCGAACTCGTCGGCACGTCTCAGAGCAACATCTCCCAGCATTTGTCGATCCTGCGTGACAAGGATATCCTCGCGTCGCGCAAAGATGCCAATAAGGTTTTTTACCGGATCGGTGACGACAATATCCTGACGCTGATGGCGACCATGCGCGACGCCTTCTGCAGTCCCCATAACTGAAGTACCACATCAGTGGTGCCCCACAGCCGGCTGCGAAGCGCGGTTGCTGTAGACTACCGCTCCTTCTAAACCCCCACTGACCAACCATGGATCTTGATTTTATTGCCAATAATTGGCACCTTTTTGCTGCGCTGATTGTCATCTCCACGCTGATTGGAATTGATACCATGCGCCGAGGTGGCGCTGGCGCCAACCAGGTCAGCGCGGTACAACTACCGCAGCTCATCAATCAGGAAAACGCGGTGGTGGTGGATGTCTGCCAACCCGAAGAGTTTCGCAAAGGACACATCCCAGCGGCCATCAACATACCGGTTGACCAAATCAAAGAACAGTTGGGCCAACTGGAAAAATTTCGCAAAAAAGACCGGCCCATCGTGCTGTCCTGCCGCAGCGGCCAACGCGCCAGTCGAGCAGCAGCCGTGCTTCGCAAGAACGAGTTCAAGCGGGTCTACACACTGAGCGGCGGACTGGCGGCATGGGAAAAAGAAAACCTGCCTTTGGAACGCTAACACCACACCCGGAAATCAACCCATGGCCGATACTGCGGCAGAAATCCCCAAATCAATATTCCATCTGCACCAGGTTTTCGTCAAGGATGCCTCCTTCGAGTCACCGCGCAGTCCGGACGTTTTCACCTGGAAAGACTATCGGCCCGAGACCGAAGTTGATATCAAAGCCCAGCACCATGAAATTGATGCCAAAGAGCATATTCATGAAGTCATCCTCAAGGGTACGGTTACTGCGCGTCACGAAGAACAGGTCGTATTCCTGGCCGAAGTTCAGCAGGCAGGTGTCTTTACCGTGCAAGGCTCCAACCCGGAGATGCAGGAAATGATGCTGGAAGCCGCCTGTCCAAACGTGTTGTTCCCGTTTATGCGTGAAACGATTGCCGGGCTGATCTCCAAGGGCGGCTTTCCCCAGTTCCTGATGGGCCCAGTCAACTTCGATGCCATGTACCTGCAAAAGAAAGAACAGGCGGCACAGGCTGCCAAGGACGGCGGCGCCGAAGCGCCTGCAGCGAACGACTGATCCTACAACTCTGTCGGCGCCTGCGTAGCAGGCCACTCGCCCCTTGAAACCATTCCCAGCAACTCCGATCGGCATTCTCGGAGCCGGCTCCTGGGGCACTGCCCTGGCGCTGCTGGCAGCGCGCTGCCAACGCCCGGTATTACTATGGAGCAACGACTCAGGCCACGCCAAAATGATGGCCCAGACCCGGGCCAACGAAGCCTACCTCCCTGGTATCTCCCTTCCTGAAAACATTGCTCCAGTTGAACATCTGGAAACGGTTATCGACCAGACCCACGAGTTAGTGCTGGCTATACCGAGCCACGCTTTTCGCGCGGTACTAAAAGACCTGAAGCCCCGCCTTGCATCGACGCAGACCAAGGCCAGCCTGTGCTGGGGTACCAAAGGATTTGAGCCCGACAGCGCACTGCTGCTGAGCGATGTGTTTGAACAGGTTATGGGTGAAGATGCTTTTCCGGCTGTAGTCTCCGGGCCTAGTTTCGCCGGGGAAGTGGCGCGAGGGCTGCCCACGGCCCTGACCGTCGCGGCGATAGATAGCGACCACGCGGCGCAGGTCGCCGCGTGGTTTCGTGATGGACGTACCCGGGTCTACACCAGTACCGACATTCGCGGTGTACAGTTGGGCGGCGCTATTAAAAACGTAATGGCGATCGCCGCGGGCATCAGTGACGGGCTGGGCTTTGGTGCCAATGCCCGTGCGGCCCTGATCACCCGGGGCCTGGCCGAGATGAGCCGCCTCGGCGAAGCGCTCGGCGGGCAAGCCGATACTTTTATGGGACTGACCGGTATGGGCGACCTGATTCTGACCTGTACCGATGACCAATCGCGCAACCGGCGGGTCGGCCTTGCCGTTGGTCAAGGCCAGAACATCACACAGGCACTGCAAGCCATCGGCCAGGAAGCCGAAGGCGTCAACACCGCCCGCGAACTTCACCGGAAAAGCGGTGAACTGAAGGTGGAAATGCCCATCAGCGAGCAGGTCTACCGGGTGCTGTTCGACGGGCTCGACCCGGCGCAGGCAGTGACTGCCCTGCTGTCACGCGAACCACGCGCTGAACATAATTAGCCGGAGCGCTTTCTGGCCAACAACGAAGTCATGATGGCTTCAAGCGCCGCCGGTTTAATGTCGAGACGTTCAAGGTCGTTACACTCGCAAACACTGTCAGATTGAAGCGAATAGTAATTATCCAAGGTAAAGAGCGGCCCCGGCAGGTGCTGCAATACCCGACCCTGCAACTGCGCTATCCAGTTCGGCAAACCCAAGATCAGCCGAGGTAGACCCAGTGCCCCGGCGGTGAATCGGATCAATTCGCGAAAAGAATAGGCCCTGGGCCCACACAAATTATAGGTCTCGCGTAACCCGGGCTGGGCTGGTTGGTTGATCACGACAGAAAACGCCCCTGCCACATTGTCGACCCAGACTGGAGCAAAACGTGCGTTAGGGCATACCAGTGGAAATACCGGCATCCATCGAAGCATCTTGGCGAACTGGCCAAAAAAGTTATCTCCTTCACCGAAAATAATCGATGGGCGAAAAATGATAACCGCCAGTTGCTGCGACGCCTCGCGCGCCATCATCTCGCCGCGGGCTTTGGAGCGCAAGTAAGCGCTCGGCGGCTGGTTCATATCTGCACGCAGTGCGCTCATATGCAGGTAGCGGGTTACGCCCGCTTTTGTACAGGCTTGGACCAGTCGGGCGGGCAGTTCGGCGTGCACAGCATTAAAAGACTGCTGGCCGCCCTGGTGCAAAATACCGACCAGATTAACCAGCGTGGTGATACCCGAAAGCGCCTCGGTTAAAGCCGCTGTCGATTGCGGATCAACCTGCATGACACGTATTGGCGTCTGCTCGATCGATAGGATGGCCGGCGCCTGTCGGGTCAGCACCGTAACGCGGTGACCATCAGTGTGCAGGCGATGCGCTAAGTGCCGGCCGACAAAGCC
>JAPKAJ010000293.1 GCA_028825345.1 Arenicellales bacterium
CCAAATTACACGGTCGGGTGCGGTAATCCAGCTGGAACTGCAACAACTTGTCCCAAGCAGTCGCACAGGCACCGGAGGATCCGGGCAGACAAAAAAGATAGGTACCATTAGCGACCCCAGCCACAGCGCGTGACTGCAATGACGAAGTGCCGATCTCCTCGTAGGATACAGCCCGAAAGATCTCACCGAAGCCATCGAGCTCTTTTTCCAGCAACGGTGCTATAGCCTCCGGGGTTCCATCAAAGCCCGTCACGCCGGTACCTCCGGTAGTCAGTACGACCTGAATCTCAGTATCAGCGATCCAGCGTGACACGACAGAGCGAATCTGGAAGATATCGTCGGGTACGATAACTTTCTCGACAATCCGGTGGCCTACGCCCGTCAGGCGTTCGACCAACAACTTACCCGACTTATCATCAGCTTCAGTACGCGAATCCGATACTGTCATCACTGCGATGGGAACCGGAATAAATTCACGGGCTTTGCTGGACATGGGCAACACCTTCGCTTGTGGCTAAATAGGTCTCGCCCTATTATAGGGTTGCCATCACCTTAATTTCCTTAATACCCCGTTCTATTCATGAGCATCAACGTCCGATTCTTCGCCAGCCTGAAAGAGCGCATTGGCAGCGCTGCCCTAGAGATAGACGCGCAGGGCATAACAACTGCCCGTGATGTCTGGACATCGGCCAGTGGGCAAGAAGCCGATGAAGAAATGCTGGTGGCCATTAATAAAGAGTACGCTGCACTCGACCGGGCAGTGGCTGACGGCGACGAGGTGGCATTTTTTCCGCCTGTGACCGGCGGCTGAGGTAGCGATGACCATTGAGGTTCTGGAACATCCCTTCGATCCCTGGCAGGCCGTGGCCGATTATCGCTCCAGCCACCTTGCGATAGGCAAAAGTGGCGCCAGCGCTGTTTTTGTGGGCACCATGCGCGATTTTAATGAGGGGGATGATGTACAAGCGATGGTGCTGGAGCACTATCCTGGCATGACCGAAAAGCAGTTACAGGCTCTGGTGGACCAATCCATGTCTGCACACAACCTCGACGATGCACTGGTCATCCACCGCGTCGGTGAACTCAAACCCGGCGAGGATATTGTCCTGGTTGCCACTTTCTCAGCACATCGAAAGGCCGCCTTTGATGCCTGCCGTGAGATTATGGAAGCGCTGAAATCGACCGCGCCTTTTTGGAAAAAAGAAACCCTTGCCTCGGGAGAGCGCTGGGTCGAGAAAAATACCGCCGGTTGATAAAACGCTTTGTCAGCTGGTCGTAGCGTTGATCAGCGTGGACGACGCGCCACAATCCACGATGTGTTCTCTTGCGGGTCATCGCCATCAGCCAGTTCAATCGTATCGAGCATTAAAAAGGCCGAGGCCAGTTCACCGGGTTGCAGTACATATTCCGGGCTAAAACTTGGCGCTTTGACGAGATGATGCACATTGAAAGTCTTGAAAATCAAAATCCCGCCGGGTGCCAATACCTTCGCCATCTGCACAAACAAGCTGCGGTTGAGATAACGAAAACAGCAGATCACAGCCCAGAGTCCTTTGGGCAGAACGGCTTTATCCAGATCAAACTCACAGATCTCGATTGCCACGCCTTCGCGCTTTGCAAGGCGCCGACCCAGAGCCAAACCAGCGGCACTGCAGTCGAGCGCTGTAACCTGAAAACCCTGCTGCGCCAGATACACGCTGGCGTGACAAGTGCCCGCCGCGACATCCAAAGCTCGGCTTCGATCAGTCCGGGTATCGATATACCTTGCAAGCAATGGATCCACATGCAACGTGGGCGCCAACTCAGCACCAAGATACTTCGCTTCCCATCTTTGAACGTCGCTTTTCATCAATGCTGCCCAGTCACCGCTGCCGCGGCTCGATCTCACCGTGGAAAAGAAAACTTTAGT
The DNA here is from genome assembly GCA_028825345.1 of Arenicellales bacterium. Taxonomy (GTDB): domain Bacteria; phylum Pseudomonadota; class Gammaproteobacteria; order Arenicellales; family UBA868; genus UBA868. The sequence continues at coordinate 1,910 of JAPKAJ010000293.1, forward strand.
ACAAAACGCCGTTATAGATCAGCCGCAACCGGCTAGGATTTAGGCACCGCATATTCTTCATACTCCAGCGCACCTTGATAAACACTGGCTCGACCGGTCTGTTTAGCAATCCCGGCGCGCTTGCCAAACGCCGAGATGTCATCCACGATGGGGCGCGGTTTATGTGCTCTTAACCACAGTCGCAGCATATGACGTCGCTTGTCAGGATCATCATCGTCTGCAAACGCTGTTCGGTTATGCAAAACCGTGTAGTTATTGAACAGTAGAATGTCTCCTGGCGCCAGCATGAACTGCTGATAACACCGGGGACCGTGCGCTACCTTGTCCAGGGTATCCAATGCGCTCTGTTCGGCCAAGGTTTTCTCTTTACCCATCTCCGCAAAAGCCATTTCAATATAACTTCTCAGATAGCTGATGCTGAGATAGCCATCCTTCATTGAAAATACCGGTACCTTTTGTTCCGTGATCGGCGATTCACCCTCTGCCTGCTCACCGAACAGATGGTAGTGAAAACCTTCACACAGCGTAACTAAAGCGTCCGGGTAATTTTCCACAAGTTCGTTATAGATTGCAGCAGCCGCGGCATAGCCGCTCAAGCCGCCTTCCTTGGCGGGTGTGAGACACATCATCCCGACGATATCAGTCGCATCCGTATGCAAAGCCAACTCGGTGCTGTTCTGGTAGGCACGGTAGCGGGCGTTCTTGCCACCAAGGTTTACGACGTGTCCCAACAGATCCCCAGCCAGGCTTTGCGACTGGGCTTCACCCATATGTGCACCAATCCCCCAGAAGATGAGTCCACAATCCTCCTTCGAGTAACGATCGACAGGAAACCCGCTCAACAAAATTAAACCTTTTCTTTCCTGAATTTCATGCAGCCACTGCGTTAGAGCGGGGCTTAACACAGTCAGAGGAAAATCCCGGGCAGTAATTTTTTCAAGATCCAGGCCACGCTCCTTGACAGTGCGCAAGGCCTGGTCAAGGTCGGTCAGTTCCATCTTGCTCAGCGAATAGGCGACATCAGATTTAGAGCAAACGGAATCAGTCGTCCAAGCGTTGGGATGATCAATTTTTGTCTTGGTCAGCATGGTCGGCCAATTCGGTTGGGAGTCTTGCACTATAACCTGCTCTTCCAAAAAACCAATCTGGGTTCATCAATTATCGTTTGAAAGTCACCGACCAACACTCGTTCGCCTTTTGGGCAAATCACCCCCCCCCCCGGTTACGTACTGACGCCAATACAAGCACTCTGACTCTGGAACGCGCCGTCGCCCTTTAGAGTGAGAAACACGACAAAGCTTTGCACGAC
>JAPKAJ010000294.1 GCA_028825345.1 Arenicellales bacterium
AGAAGAAGGCCACTAAGAAGAAGGCCACTAAGAAGAAGGCCACTAAGAAGAAGGCCACTAAGAAGAAGGCGGCCCGGCGGCGCTGATTGAAAAGCCCCGCCCCATGAAACGGGCGGACCAAAAAGGCGACGGCTTACGCCGTCGCCTTTTTTATTGCTTCGTCACGGCGCGGTAGCGACGACCCAATACGGCGATCACCCGATAAGTCCAGTCAATCTCGCCTCGGGACTGGGTTCTGGGAAATGACAGATTCACCATAAAATCACGGGCCTCACCAGGGGGCACGGCCAGTACCAAACGCGGTGACTCTGTACCTAGCACCTGACAATCTCGGGCCTCGCCTTGATCGGGTGGGTGGCAATCACGTAACTGGACCTCAAGGACAACTTCCACAATCTGTGCATCGCTGGCCTGATTCGCAAGGCGACCGGAAAGATCAAAGCTGCCAGCATAACCAGGTTTAAACTGCACCCTCGAGATCAGTACATCGCCAGGTGATATCAATGCAGATCCGCGCTCTTTTTCCCCGGAGCTCAACTGCAACATAAGAATCGCGCCGGCCAAAAGAGCAGCAAACAACCCAAAAGCCGCTCGCGGAAAACGTCCCGCAGCTACTATGAGCGCCAACGCAATGATGCCAAGTAACAACCAGTGCATTTAAAGTGAACTTAATTTGCCAACGAATGGTATATATACCACCATTGTTTCAGTCTCGGCGTATAACGCTGTTCTGTGTGAACCTTTAAGAAAACTGCTGATGGAAAACACCCATGGCCTGGCATCTGTCGCGGCCAATATTCCCAGACTCGCCGCACAAGCCCGGGCAGCAGTACAGCCGCCACTAAGCGCGAACGAGCAGTCCTTGTTGGAACAGGAAATCACCGCCTTGCTCAGTGAGCAAAACGCGGTACTGGTTGCGCACTACTACGTCAACAGCGAGTTGCAGGATCTTGCCGAGGCAACCGGCGGCTATGTGGCCGACTCCCTGGAGATGGCGCGTCTTGGGCTGGAGCATCCAGCAAGCACCGTGGTTGTCGCCGGAGTACGGTTTATGGGAGAGACTGCAAAAATCCTGAGTCCCGAAAAACGGATCCTTCTGGTGGAGTCGTCAGCCGAATGTTCGTTGGATCTGAACTGTCCCTCTGACGATTTTTCGACCTTTTGTGACCAGTACCCGAAACGGACTGTAGTGGTCTATGCCAATACCAGTGCGGCGGTAAAAGCGCGCGCTGACTGGGTAGTTACCTCCTCGATTGCGCTGGAGTTGATCCGGGATCTGACAACACAGGGTGAAAAACTGATCTGGGCGCCGGACAAATACCTGGGTGACTACATCCAGAAACAGACCGGTGCCGACATGCTGCTATGGCACGCCAGTTGTATCGTGCATGAAGAATTCAAAGGTGAGGTACTTGTCAACCTTAAGACCCAATACCCCGACGCCAAAGTGCTAGTACACCCGGAATCACCGCCATCGGTGATCGCGCTGGCTGATGTCGTGGGCTCAACCGGTCAGTTAGTCCAGGCCGCCCAAGACCTCGAAGCAACACTTTTTATTGTGGCGACAGAAAAGGGCATTTTGCACAAAATGCGCCAAAGTGCGCCCGGGAAACGCTTTCTGGAAGCGCCTACCGCGGGGGCAGGCGCCACCTGCGAAAGTTGCGCCCATTGCCCATGGATGAAAATGAATGATCTATCGCGCCTGGCACAAGCGTTACGTCACGGAACTGGTGAGGTATTGCTCGACGAATCGGTGCGAGCACAGGCCGCGATTCCTATCCAGCGCATGATTGCGTACGGTCGTAAACACTCTGGGGCGCGCTGACTCACCGATGCGTTACCAGCGCGGCTTGCTTCCGGGTGCTACCGAGCGTATCGGTATACTGCTGGTTAATCTGGGTACGCCCAATGCACCGACCACAACAGCGGTTCGCCGTTATCTCGCCGAATTCTTGCACGATCACCGAGTGATCGAACTCAGCCGTTGGCTGTGGTGTCCACTCCTGCATGGGGTAATTTTACGGTTGCGTCCTCAGCGCAGTGCGGCTGCCTACCAAAAAATATGGCGCGAGGACGGCTCACCTCTGATGGCATTGTCGCGGTGTATTGCCGAGGAACTCGATGAGCTGCTCAGGCATCGCCATGGCAATGCGGTAAAGGTCGCACTGGCCATGCGCTACGGCCAGCCCTCGATCGATGCCACACTGAATGAACTGGTGGCAGCGGGTGTTGAACGGATCGTGGTATTGCCACTGTACCCGCAGTTCTCCTGCAGCACGACCGCTTCAGTTTATGACGCGGTTACCCGAACTCTTGGAAAGTGGCGCAACCTTCCGGCACTACACCTGGTACGAGACTATCACCTCGACGAAGGCTATTTAGATGCCCTGACAGCATCGGTTCGCGAGCACTGGTCGAGCCACCCTCGAGCAGAAAAACTGGTGATTTCCTTTCATGGCACGCCCCAACGATATGCTGACCAAGGGGATCCCTACCGGTCCCAGTGCGAGGCTACGGCCACAGCGCTGTCACACCGCCTTAAACTGAATCCTGATCAATGGGTACTGTCATTCCAGTCACGCTTTGGCCGAACACCGTGGTTGACCCCCTATACCGACCAGACTTTGACTCAGTTAGCAAAGGCAGGCATGCCCAGCGTTGATATTATCTGCCCGGGCTTTGCTGCAGACTGCCTGGAAACGCTCGAGGAAATCGCACTGACCAACGCTGAAATATTTCGCCAGGCCGGCGGCCAAGATTTTTCCTACATCGCCTGTCTGAATGATCGCGTTGACCACATAAAGGCCCTCGCTGCCATTACCGAACGTGCGGCGGGCAACTGGTTGGACACACCACCTGAACTGAACACCACCGGCAGACGGTCTTTAGCGGCTGCCTGAGCGCAGGGCGCTGATGACCGATGCAGTCTGTGGCCGATGCTGGTGCCAGATCCAGAAGGATTCAGCAGCCTGCTCCACCAGCATACCCAAACCGTCGACCGCACGAACTGCACCGGCATCCATGGCCCAGCGCATAAAAGGCGTTGGCTGATCAGCATAAGCCAAATCATAGGCAAGCGCGCCGTTCGCAAAAATCCCATTCGGTAGATCGGGTACCTCACCCATCAGGCTCGCCGCGGTAGCATTGATGACCAAATCAAAGGCGTGCGATGATAAATCTTCTAAGTTGCAGGCGGTGCTACCGATCGGCGAGGC
>JAPKAJ010000048.1 GCA_028825345.1 Arenicellales bacterium
TCAAAAATGAGTCAATATCTAAGTATCGAATACCTATGATGTACTTGTAAATAAAGAATAAAACGAGAAATTACGAAAAAAAAATCCCGTCACAAGAGTGTGACGGGATTAATCTAAGGAGGAGGATATGAGAAAAGAATCGTGCAATGCACAAATTCTGTATACATAATACCTAGAGCCCTAAAACATGTCAACCTCAGATCACAAACTATCACGTTTTTTGCATCGATTCAGTTAAGGGCGAGGTCATTTCCAGTACGACTGGGAATTTTTTCAAGCAAAAACCACCGGCTTGGGCAAGAATCTGAGATCAGCCTTATTACCGGAGTTTCTAATGGCCCTGTTAATTGCCCGTCATGGACAGACTGATTGGAACGTCGCGCATCGTTGGCAGTCTCGAAGTGATATCCCACTGAATACCGTAGGCTATCAGCAAGCCAAAAAACTGGGTGATTTATTGAAGGCTCGCGGATTCGCCCCGATTCAGATGTTTTCATCACCGCTTGAGCGGGCACGAGAAACCGCGGCGATTCTCGGGCAAACCCTAGGGCTTAATGTCGCGGTTGAGCCTGCCCTGGTTGAACTTGATCTGGGGGATTACGAAGGTCGTCTCGAATCCGAGATTCGGGCTGGTGACAGCGATGCCTATGACGACTGGCGCCAAGGATGTTATCTGAAACCTCCGCCCGGTGGGGAGGGGATCCGTGATGTCGCTTGTCGGATCAAGGACTTTGCGGTTAACTTGGATGACACGGCCGGCGATATACTGCTGGTTGGCCACCAGGGCGTCAACATGGCACTCAAAGCCCAGCTGAGTAACTGCTTTACTCGGGAATGCCTGAATTCGTTTCGCCAGGACAACGATGAAATCGATCTGTGGGATTTGGATTCCGCGTGTTCCACCGGTCGATTACGGATAGCATCCGATGAATCACCTTCGCCAATTTGATCCAGCGGTAGCTTGCACTTACCTGGCCCAGCGCGATAAGGGTTTGGCTCGGATCATGGCTGGAGTTGGTGACCTGCAACTCGAGGTGCGTCGCAATCGGTCGGTCTTCGAGTATCTGTGTCGCTCAATCGTCTATCAGCAACTGAGCGGCAAAGCCGCATCTACCATTCATGGACGATTGCTGGACCTGTTCCCCAATCGGCGGGTCGCCCCGGGGCAGTTACTGGCCATGCCCGTCGAACATTTGCGCGCGGCAGGACTTTCACGGTCTAAATGTATTGCGCTTTTAGATTTGGCCGACCGCGGCGCCGCTGGTGAGTTACCCGATACTCGGGCTTTGCACGCGATGAGTGATGAGTTGATTATCGAACGCCTGAGCGAGGTGCGTGGTGTGGGCGAATGGACGGTGCAGATGTTGCTGATTTTTTATCTGGGTCGCGCGGATGTGCTCCCAATCCGGGACTTGGGCGTACTCAAGGGCTACCAGAAAATGCGCCGGTTGGCGACATTGCCGAAACCCTCGCGATTGGCCCGGGCCGGTAGGCGTTGGCAACCTTATCGATCCGTTGCGACCTGGTATCTATGGCGGTGTTTGGATATCGAACTGCCAACGGCCTGATTAACAGGCCGCAAGGCCCGTTAATATACGATAGCGTTCCATCAAGGTATCGTGGCCTTCTTTGTGATCGGGGTCGACCAGAATACATTCGACGGGGCAAACTTCAACACACTGTGATGTCTCAAAGTGTCCGATACATTCAGTGCATTTGCCTGGCTCAATCTGGTAGATCTCTTCACCCTGGGAAATGGCATCGTTGGGGCATTCAGGCTCGCATACATCACAGTTAATACATTCGTCAGTGATCAAAAGCGCCATAGTTCGTGGCCTTATGCACCCATGTGTGAGGCGTCTTGTTATCGACCCAGGCGGTCGGTGAGTCGTTTGTTAATTTGTGGATGGAGAAACTGAGAGACATCACCACCGAGCGAAGCGATTTCCTTGACCATAGAGGCCGACAGAAAGGTGTAATTCTCTGAGGGAGTCAAAAACATGGTCTCCACCGTTGGATCGAGTCGACGGTTCATAGCGGCCAGTTGAAACTCGTACTCAAAATCCGATACCGCCCGTAAGCCACGCAGCACCACCTGGGCCTGGGCTGTGCGGACACACTCAATCAGTAGTCCATCGAATCCCGATACGCTGATATTGTCGACATGCGATAGTGAGATCTGCGCCATTTCCAGCCGCTCGTTAAGGTCAAACAACGGCTGTTTTGAGGGGCTGGCCGCTATCGCGATTACCACTTCGTCAAACAGCTGGCTCGCGCGCTCGGCAAGATCTATGTGCCCCTTGGTAATCGGATCAAATGTGCCTGGATATATTGCTTTGGTGGTCATTTACGGTGTTAACTTCCCATATGACGAGATGCTGAATACTGATACTACCAATCGCCGTTGATCTCATCCATACTTTTACAAAAGCAAATCGGGGCGCGATCCCCAGGAGGGAGTGATGGAGGTTGTAGAATTTACCAAAATGGCTGACGGGTCCCGCGAGGACTATGAGTTTTTAGGGAAAATGGAGCACGAGTTCGTTGATGGGTTGCCAGAGCGAATTTTTGCACAGCTGCGCTCACTGGATCAGTCGATTTCAGGGTATCGCGTCACCAGATTAGCGCACTCGCTACAGTCGGCGACCCGGGCACACCGTGCCGGAGAGGCCGAAGAGATGGTTGTGGCGGCGTTGCTGCACGATATTGGTGATATGCTTGCCCCGCTGTCGCACAGCGAGATGGCGGCAGCTGTATTACGCCCGTTTGTCACAGAAAAAACCTACTGGATCATCAAGCATCACGGGATGTTCCAGACGTTTTATTACGCACACCATCACGGTGGAGATCGTAATGTCCGTGACCGGTTTATAGATCACCCCTGGTATGCCGATACCGTGCGGTTTTGCGAGGAATATGATCAGAACTGCTTTGATCCGGAGTATCGCCATGAGCCATTGGAATTTTTCGAGCCCATGGTCCGCCGGTTGTTTCGCCATGACAACGCCAGTGATTATGAGATTGCGGCGCGCTCAGATACGGAGCAGGCTGCCTGACCGAGATTTTTAGTCGAGCGTTTCTCGAGTCTCGCTCACACTGAATAAACGGTAGGCCACCTGACCCGCGGTCTTGTGTTGTAACTGGCACCATCCAGATGGGATGACCAATTTTTCCCGTGCGCCGCACTCTACGTAGATTTTGGCATTGGCGTTGAGCACGGCGCAGCGTTCAAGTCGGTTGAGGCAGCGATCAACCAACCCTTCGCCATAGGGGGGGTCGACAAAGACAATGTCATAACGGGCGTTGCAATGGTCAAGCCAATCCAGCACTTCCTCGCAGTGGACGCTGACATTACTGGCATTAAGCATTGACAGGGTATCGCTGAGTTGACGGCAGGTCGCCCGATGCATCTCGACCAGGTTGACTGAAGCGGCCCCGCGCGAGGCCGCCTCAATCCCCAATGCGCCACTGCCCGCAAAAAGGTCAAGGCATTGTGCACCGACGACGACTGGGGCGAGCCAGTTGAACAGCGTTTCACGGACACTGTCGGGGGTGGGTCGCAGATCCGCTGCGCCACGAAAGCGGATCAGGCGTTTTTTCCACTGACCACCGATAATGCGCAAGCGGCCATGCTGTTTAATTTGAGAACGTTTCACAATCACAGAAGGGTTTCAGGACGGTTTGACAACCGATGATAGGATATCTGCCGCTTTTGACCAAAGCCCAGCTTGGGTATGGTGCACCATGGATCACCGGCCGTAAAGATGAAAACAGGTAACGCCAAGAAGGGGCTTTTCTCAAGACTCAGGAAAACCGGGGACGCACTCTCTGGGGGGTTGGCGGCATTAATGGGCTCTGGACAGGGAATCTTTGACGACGCTGTATTCGAGGCGCTTGAAGATCAACTGATCATGACTGATCTGGGCGTGACAGCCAGCGGGGAGGTGGTGGCTGCTCTGCGCCGACATGCCGCGTCGAAAAGGATTGAAAACCTTCCGGCATTAAAGAATCTCTTGAGTCATGAATTGGCAGCCATATTGGGCAAGGTGCAGCGTTCAATCGATATCCAATCGCAACCCGGGACGCCTTTCGTTATTCTCATGGTTGGCGTTAACGGGGTGGGCAAAACGACGACTGCGGCTAAGCTCGCTGCATTCTTCCAGCGATCAGAGCGATCGGTTATGTTGGCGGCGTGTGACACCTTTCGTGCTGCGGCGATCGAGCAACTACAGACTTGGGGAGAACGGCTGGAAATACCGGTGATTGCTCAAGCACATGGCGCTGATGCTGCGGCGGTGGCGCACGATGCGATGAAGGCCGCCCAGGCTCGGAAGATCGACGTCCTTATTGTCGATTCTGCTGGAAGGCAGCATGTCAACGTAGACCTGATGGCGCAGTTGCAGAAGATCAAACGCGTGATTGGTGCAGTAGATATGGCCGCACCACAAGAAACCCTACTGGTGGTTGATGGGGGTACAGGGCAAAATGCCTTAGCCCAGGTGGCGGCGTTTGAAGATGCCGTGGGGCCGACTGGCGTATGTGTAACCAAACTCGATGGCACTGCCCGTGGCGGTATCGTCGTTGCCTTGGCTCGCCAATGTGCGCTGACGATCCCTTTTATCGGAGTCGGAGAAACCCTCGAAGACTTGCAGCCCTTCGATGCCGACCGCTTTGCTAGAGCCCTGGTGGGTATTGATTCCTGACATGGAGTTGTCGGATACCAAAATGAATAACTTTGTTTCTACATTGAGAATTGCAAAAATCAAATAAATAACTGAAAACATTGAATAATTTAAACTGTATTTGTAAAAAAATCGTTAGCACTCAAGGCAATAGAGTGCTAAAATATGCGTGTACCCTGAAATAAAGGATGACACGTTTATGAGCCAGACCCTATCTATCGCAACCGATCTTGGCCCTAGCCAGGGGCTAACGCGGTACCTGCGCGAGGTGAACGAAGCTTCTATTCTTACCGCGGAAGAGGAGAAGTCACTCGCCCAGCGTTACCATGATGACGACGATCTCGAGGCTGCCCGGCAGCTGGTATTCTCCCATTTGCGCTTTGTCGTCTCAATTGCCCGGGGTTTTTCCGGATATGGACTTCCTTTAGCTGATCTTATTCAGGAGGGCAATGTTGGACTGATGAAGGCCGTGAAAAGATTTGATCATCAGCGAGATATCCGACTGGTATCTTTTGCCGTTCACTGGATAAAGGCCGAGATTTACGATTACGTGGTTCGCAACTGGCGAATGGTCAAAGTGGCTACCACCAAGGCCCAGCGCAAATTGTTTTTTAATCTGCGCAAAAATCGGGCGCGACTAGGCGTGATGAAAGAAGATGAAGTCGAGTCGATGGCGACAGCGCTTGATGTGAATCCGAAAATAGTGCGGGAGATGGAAACCCGCATGAGTGGCCATGACGTGGCCTTCGAGCCAGAAGCAAACGATGACGAGACGCCACGTTTCTTGGCGCCAGCCGAAGCCCTGGGGGATTCTTCGCGGGATCCTGGGGTACTGGTTTCCCAGGCAGACGAGCAGCGCTCTCGCCAGGCCCAGCTCAGTAAAGCGCTGGCCAGCCTGGATGACCGCAGTCGCGATATTATCCAGGCGCGCTGGCTTGCTGAATTGGGGGGGAAGAGTACCCTCGGCGATTTGGGGGCAAAGTACGGGGTTTCAGCTGAACGGATTCGCCAGATTGAAAAGCGGGCAATGGAACAAATGCGGGTGACTGCAGCGGTCTGATGCCGTGAACCCCGATTTTGTGCGGGGCCTGTCGACCTAGCGCCTAGGCGAGCAAAAACTCAATCAGGGCCTTTTGTGCGTGCAGGCGGTTTTCTGCCTCGTCCCAAACAACACTGTGGGGTCCATCGATCACTTCAGCTGCAACTTCCTGACCTCGGTAGGCCGGCAGGCAGTGCATGAATAGTGCATCCGAAGCAGCACCAGCCATCATCTGGCTATCGATCTGAAACCCGTGGAATGCCTTGAGCCGCTCAGCTTTTTTGGCTTCCTGCCCCATGCCGACCCAGGTATCGGTGACCACGAGATCAGCGCCGGCCACCGCTTCGCTTGGCTGGTTTGTTAAGGTACACCACCTGCCAGCGGCGGTGACTATCTCAGGGTGGGGGCGATACAAATCCGGTGCCCCGATTTGCAGTGAGAACTGCATCAGTGCGGCCGCGTTAATCCATGACTGGCAGACATTGCTGCTACCATCGCCAACGAATGCCACCCGGGCATCACGCATTTCACCTCGATGCTCGCAAAAAGTCTGGATATCCGCAAGTAACTGGCAAGGGTGGAAGGCATCGGACAGGGCATTGATAACGGGCACTTGTGAGTGAGCTGCCATGGCTGTTACCCGGTCGTGTGACCCAGTGCGCAGGACAATGATATCTGCCATGCTGGAGACGATTCGTGCGGTATCGCTGATTGATTCTCCTCGGCTCATCTGACTGTCACCGGGTGACAGGAAAACGGACGAGCCGCCCAGCTGCGTACAGGCGACCTCAAATGAGACCCGGGTGCGGGTCGATGATTTTTCAAAAATCAACACCATGGTGCGAGAATCAAGCAGGGTCAGCCGTTGTCCGTCTCCTTGAGCACGTTTCAAGGTAATCGCCCGACGAATAATATCCCCCAGTTCTGCGGGAGACAGATCGCGTAAGGTCAGGAAATGTCGCGTCATATTGTCGATTTGTCGAAGGTGGCGTGTCACAAAAAATAAAACGCCCACTTAAAGGGCGCTCAAACTACAAATTCTAGGGTTCGGCGATAGATTCTGCAACCGAGGTCGGTTTAGCCGCTGATATAATGGGGTGCATTTCGCCGCGTAGTCGGTGACTTGCCCCGCTCAGCAGACGGATCACATCGTGGAAAAAATTAACAAGGCAGTGCTTGCCTATTCTGGTGGACTGGATACTTCAATTATCCTTAAATGGTTGCAGGATCAGTATCATTGTGAGGTCGTGACCTTCACTGCCGATATCGGCCAGGGCGAGGAGTTGGAGCCCGCTCGGGAGAAGGCCAGGATTCTGGGCGTCAAGGAAATCTTCATTGAGGACTTGCGCGAGGAATTTGCCCGCGACTATATCTTTCCGATGTTCCGCGCTAATACTTTATACGAAGGGGAATACCTGCTGGGAACTGCCATTGCACGCCCACTGATTGCACGCCACCTGGTTCGAATTGCCTCTGAAACCGAAGCCGACGCCATCGCTCATGGTGCGACAGGCAAGGGTAACGACCAGGTACGTTTCGAGTTAAGCGCTTACGCACTTAATCCGGAGATTCGAGTGATCGCGCCGTGGCGGGAATGGGATCTGAACTCTCGCGAACGGTTGGTTGCGTACGCCCGAGAGCATGGCATCCCAGTCGAAACACGAAAGGATGGCGGCGCTGATTACTCCATGGATGCCAATATGCTGCATATCTCGTACGAGGGCGGCGAGCTCGAGAATCCCTGGACTGCACCCGATGAATCCGTGTGGCGCTGGACTGTGTCCCCGCACGAGGCGCCGGATGAGCCTGAGACAGTTGAGTTAACCTTCGCAGCCGGAGACCCGGTAGCGATCGGTGGTGAATCTCTCAGTCCCGGTCAGATGGTGATGGCGCTTAACCAATTGGGTGCTCGGCATGGTATTGGGCGCGCAGACATCGTTGAGAACCGATACGTGGGCATGAAGAGTCGGGGCTGTTATGAAACCCCCGGGGGAACCATATTACTCAAGGCGCATCGGGCGATCGAGTCTATTACCCTGGATCGGGAGGTCGCCCACCTGAAGGACGAACTTATGCCGCGCTATGCGACGCTCATCTACAATGGTTATTGGTTTGCCCCGGAAAGACAAATGTTGCAGCGAATGATCGATGAATCCCAGCTGCGGGTTAACGGTGTCGTGCGGCTTGAACTGTACAAGGGCAGCGTAACGGTCTGTGGCCGGCGCTCGGATACAGATTCGCTGTTTGATGAGAGCGTGGTTACCTTCGAAGATGACCAGGGTGCATATCATCAGGGAGATGCTGATGGCTTTATCAAGCTGAATGCGCTCAGGTTACGAATCGCCGGGAGGAAGGGCCGACTCTAAATCCGGGCTGTTGATCCGGGTGCCGGCTCTTCCTGGCCGACTCCAGTCACCCAGGGCCAGTTGAAAACGAACCATTCAGACCCACCGCGTTTCCGGCCATCCTTTCTTGGACCCCAGTACTGGGGTACCTGGCTGTTGGCCGGCACCATCGGTTTGTGTCTGCTGTTGCCGCGGCCGTTGGTATTGGCGCTCGGCCGTCAGATCGGTAAAGCATTTTTTCATCGCAATCACAAACGTACGCGAATTGCACGTATCAACCTTCAGTGGTGTTTCCCTGATTGGGATGAGGCAGCTCGTGAGGCCGTGCTGCGTGAGCATCTGACTCGCTACGGACAGGCCATCCTTGATCTTGGCCTGGTGTGGTGGGCGCCCCGGCGCCGCCTGGATCGTCTGTGTACGTTATCTGGCGAGGCCGAGTTACAGGCATTGCATCAGGCCGGTGAAAAAGTCCTGTTGATCATCCCGCACGTCGTTGGTATCGATATGACCGGTGTGGTGCTGGCTAAAGTCGCCGCGGGAGCATCAATGATGAAGGCACCGTCCAATCCGTTGTTGCATTGGCGGCTCTGGCATGGTCGCTCCCGTTTTGGCGCGCGAATCTTTCTGCGCGATCAGGGATTAAGGCCCTTGGTTAAGGCTATTCGTGCGGGCTGGGTGGGTTACTTTATGCCTGATGAAGATCTGGGCAGTCAGCAGTCGGTATTCGCGCCATTTTTTGGCATCGCGACAGCTACGCTACCAGTGGTTGGTCGAATGGCAAAAATGACAGACGCCAAAGTCATCCCGGTATTCTGCCGACTCGACGATAGTGGTCATTATCATGTCACACTGGGTTCGCCACTGGCGGATTTCCCCAAGGGTGATGCCTTAGCCGATGCCACCGTGGTGAATGCGGCATTCGAGGCCGCTATCCGCCAGGCACCTGAACAGTATTTGTGGACCCTGCGCTGGTTCCGGACTCGGCCCAACGGTGAAAGCTCCCCTTATGATTGATGCCGCGTTTATCTGCTGCCAGCGATCTAGCGTTGCTCGTGGTAGGGCGCCTAAATGAATATCCTGCTGATTAAGCAGACATCGCTTGGCGATGTGGTTCACGCCACTGCGCCGCTACGCTCGGTTCGCCTGGCATACCCAGAAGCTTCAATTACTGTGCTGACGTCGACTACGGCTGCAGATGTTTTCCGTGGTAATCCAGATGTTGATCGTTTACTGACCTTTGACCGCTACCGGGTAAAGTTTGATTGGTGGCGACGACCATTGTGGACCGCGAAGCATTTCCTAAACACCTTTGGGGCGGTCCGCGAACACAATTACGACATCGCCCTGGATTTGCAGGGGAGTTGGAAAACGGTTATTTTTCTATGGGCAGCTCGTGCTCGCCGGCGCTATGTTAAAGGCCGCTGGTGGTTTGCCCAGCGGTTCCATCGACCCCAGTTGCATGCGATAGCCGAAATGGACGGGGTGTTGCGTCTTTGCGGCATTAAGTCTCGCCAGCACAGCCCGGTTCTGCACGCTTTGGCAACGGATAATCAGGCGATTGATGAACGCTTGGACCGTCTTGGCGTTCGTGGTCGGCGCATTGCAGTCTTTTGTCCGCTCACTCGCTGGCCGACTAAGAATTGGCCATTGTCGGAATTTGTCGATCTGGTTAAAAAACTTCCCGAGGATTTTTTTGTGATCTTCACTGGCACCGCTTCAGAGCAGGCACTTATCAGTGAGGCGGTGACGAGATTGGCGCCGACGCGTGCCGCCAGTTTTGCTGGCTGCCTATCGCTGCCTGAGTATTTCGCGTTGGTGAGTATTGCCCAGTTGGTGGTTACCGGGGATAGCCTGCCAATGCACGTAGCATCAGCCTACAATCGCCCTCTGGTCGCGCTCTTTGGTCCCACCGATGAATCCCGAGTAGCCCCGCGGAGTGAAGGTTCGGTGGTTGTTCGCGCTGACACTGATTGTCACCGCTGTTACCGGCGTTCTTATTGTCCACGTAGCTGTATTGGCCGGATCACCGTCGCCCAGGTAGCTCAGGCAATAGACGAGCTTCTGGGTGCACATTGATGGCTTCTCAGCCATGGGCGCCTTAACTTAACTGCGCCAAAAGGCAGGGGTCAGTAATACCAGCAGGGTAAAGATTTCCAGACGTCCCATCAGCATTGCGGTGCACAGTACCCATTTACCCACCGTTGTCACCCCGGCGTAATTGTCCGCAACCGAACCCAGCCCCGGGCCGAGATTGTTCAGGCAGGCGGTTATCGCTGAAAAGGCGGTGACCAGATCGACACCCGTTGCCGTCATGGCGATTGACAGACCCACGTAGCTGAGAATGTACAGGGCAAAAAACCCCCAGACCGCGTTAACCACGTGATCGGGCACCGGCTTATTTCCCAGTTTGATGGTGATGAATGCACTGGGGTGTATCAGTTGATTGATCTCACGCCTACCCTGTTTGTACAGCAGGACCAGCCGGATCATTTTCATTCCGCCGGCGGTGGAGCCGGCACATCCACCGACGGCGCTCATCATGATCAGCATGACCGGCAGGAACGACGGCCACCAGTGAAAGCCGGTGGTAGTGAAGCCAGTGGTCGTGCCAATGGAGATCACCTGAAAAATACCATGCCACAAGGTATCGCTGATACCCGGGTAGACGTGCCAGTAAAGGAGCATGGTGACAGTCAGAAGGATAATGACGGAAAAAAAACCAATATATGCCCGCACTTCTGAATCCTGCAGGTAGGCTAGCGGTGAGCGTGAGCGCACTACGGTAAAGTGCAGTGCGAAATTGACAGCTGATACCAGCATGAAACAACTTGCAATAATCGAGATCGCCGGGCTATCAAAGAAACCCATGCTCAAGTCATGGGTTGAGAAGCCGCCGATCGCCACGGTGGAAAAAGCATGGCCAACTGCATCGAAAACACTCATGCCGCTCAGCCAGTAGGCCAGGGCGCAACTGACGGTGAGCCCCAAGTAGATATACCACAGCGCCTTAGCAGTTTCGGTGATCCGTGGCGTCAGCTTGGTGTCTTTCATTGGCCCCGGAGTTTCGGCACGGTAAAGTTGCATGCCACCGACTCCGAGCATTGGCATTACAGCGACTGCCAGTACGATGATGCCCATGCCGCCGAGCCACTGCAGTTGCTGGCGGTAATACAGGATGGAAGCTGGCAGTTGATCTATGCCGGTGAGGACAGTGGCGCCAGTAGTTGTCAGGCCCGACATCGATTCGAATAATGCGTCCGTGATACTCAACTGCGGATCGGGGGAAAGCAGTAGCGGCAATGCGCCGAACAGAGCTAATACGGTCCAGAACAGCACCACGACCAGGAAGCCGTCTCGTACTCTAAGCTCACGTTTTTTTGCGCGTAGTGGCAGCCACAAGGCTAACCCTGCCACAATGGTAACTAGCCAGGCGACAAAGAACGCCAGCGCTCCACCATCGCCGCCAATCAGTGCGATCATCAGCGGCGGCAGTAGTGTTGTGCTGAACATGACCAGCAACACGCCCAGAATCTTCAGCACAGCGGTGGATAGCATGACTATAGGCGCCCCTTAGACGAAGGTTACCGCTACCTGAAACAGTTGTTCGACTTCACGGATGTGACGTTTGTCGACTACAAAAAGAATGACGTGGTCTTCCGATTCAATCACCGTGTCGTGATGGGCGATGACGACATCCTTTCCCCGGAGAATAGCGCCCAGCGTGATGCCTAGAGGCAGCGAGATGTCTTCAACCGAGCGACCAACGACTCGGGAATTGGTTTTGTCTCCATGGGCAATGGCCTCAATGGCCTCGGCAGCACCCCGTCGCAAAGAATGAACCGCGACCATGTCGCCACGCCTGACATGGGTGAGTAGCGAGCCAACCGTCGCAAGGCGTGGTGATATGGCGATGTCGACCAGTGTGTTTTCCATCAGATCGACATAAGCAGAGCGGTTTACCAGGGCCATGGTACGTCTCGCTCCGAGTCGTTTAGCAAGCATGGCAGAGAGAATGTTGGCCTCGTCATCGTTAGTCAGCGAACAGAATATATCGATATTGTCGATATTTTCCTGATGCATTAATTCTTCATCTGCAGCGTCACCGTGCAGGACAATGGTACGGTCGAGTTGCTCGGAAACCTGTTTTGCCCGGACTGCATTGTGCTCAACCAGTTTGACGTGGTAATGGGACTTTTCGAGGGTTTGCGCGAGGCGCAACCCGATATTACCTGCGCCAGTGAGCATAACGCGGCGGCCGGGTTTTTTTACCGCGCAAAGCTCGCTCATGACGGACTGTATGTTTTCGCGAGCAGCCAGAAAAAATACCTCGTCACCTGGCTCAATAACAGTGTTACCTTCAGGGGGGATCGCCCGATCCTGACGGTAGATTGCAGCAACGCGGGTGTCCACATTGGGCAGGTCTTCGCGCAGAGCTTTAAGTTCGCGGCCGATCAGAGGGCTTTCTCTGTCAGCCCGAACTCCCACCAGCTGAATTCGATCACTAGCAAAATTAACCACCTGCAATGCACCCGGATACTCAATCAGATGCAGAATATGCTGGGTAACGATATGCTCGGGGCTGATAATGACGTCAATCGGAATCGCTTCATCGGTGAAGATGCCTGGATGGGAGAGGTATTCTGCTGACCGGATTCGCGCGATCTTTTTGGGTGTATTAAACAGTGAGTGAGCAATCTGACAGGCCGCCATATTGACTTCGTCCTGG
>JAPKAJ010000295.1 GCA_028825345.1 Arenicellales bacterium
TGCCCAGACTCATTAAAAGCTCTCCGTCCCCAGTGAACAAGACCACTCGCTTATGGGGCTGGGCCATTGCAAGACCCAATGCGAACGGCGCAGCCTGACCCATAGTGCCAATAAAGCTAAAGTGAAGCGGATTATCGCCGGTTGATGCGATGTCCCAGGTTGGGCTGCCTAAGCTGGATACCGTCAAAGCATTGTCTGGGCGTTGCCTTAGGAGGTGATTAACCAATGTGCGGCGCTCGAACATGATCTCAACCTTCCTTAAACTGTTTTGCGCCCAACATCTGCTGGGAGAGTAACACCGCCGCTGAGCGGCGCGTATTGAATGCAAAAGACCCCGCTGCGCTGACCGTCTCGGCCACGCGCTGCTCTTCAGACACGCGGAACACCTCTACATCCATTGCGCCAAGCACCTTTGGAGTGCCAAGACCCATTGGCACCTGCCACGGTATAAATTCTCCCCACTCACCACGCATCGACACTATCGTAAAAAAGGGAGCGCGACAAATCACTGGCAGAGCCAACGCGTTGATGCAATTACCGACACCGCTGGACTGTATCAACAACACGCCCTTGCGCCCGCCGGCCCAGGCACCACACAGCAACCCAACCCCCTCTTCCTCGGTGGTCAAGGTTATAACATCAACCGCACTGTGTTCTTCAGCCAAACGGATCAATGCGGTATGGCCTGCATCAGGTACATGAGCCACTAGGTCTATACCCTGGGCAATCAATACGCTAAAGACCTCTTGCGGCCAATCAGACGAAACATTCAAGGGCTCACTCCTTATTGCTCTGGCGGGCCTGACTGTTTTGGTAAACCATAATCTCCAACACTGACACGCTGACAATTGTCCTTTTAGGCTGAGATAAATGAAATGGCTGGGGGACCAGGATTCGAACCTGGGTTGGCGGAGTCAGAGTCCGCAGTCCTACCGCTAGACGATCCCCCAGCAAGACCGGGATTCTAATTTATTCGTCGGATGAGTCCAATAGGATTAGATGTCTCCACTGCCAAACACGATCGCCATCGATTTAATACCTAATTGCCTGGGCCAAGCTACCCCTCTTGAGCCGCACGGATGCGCCGCAAGGCACGATCAAGAATCTCGGGTGGCTCCCAGTTGGGAATCATGCGGCCATCGGTATCGATCGGTGGGTTGTTTTCATAAAAAATGATCCTTGCTATTTTGATATCTTCCTCGGCCTCGGCGAATCTTCCCTGCATCTCCAAGGCGAGCCCCCGGTAGCGGTATCCGTGGGTCTGACCAGGCTGTTGTTTAATCAAACGCTCGCCAATATCAGTCAAGATTTGAGGGTCTTTAAGAAGAATTGCGGCCCAGGCTGCATCCCGAAAACCATCCTTCGAGCGAACCACCTTTACGCGATTTGATAACAGCACATTCCCCTCAATGGTAATCTGGGCAACAACCTCCACATCGTCAGGTAGCGCCGGCTTGATCACGAAATTCTGTCGTATGCCCTTGACGGTCTTGAAATCAAACTCCCTAGGTGGCTCAAGCACCGTAAAAACCAAACGGTGCAGTTGAGAAGGTTCATCGCCGGCAACCTCAAATAATTCCGCACTGTCGAGCCACGCCAGATCAGCAACAGTTTCCATATTCCTGGTATTCAGACTCAGTATCACCATTGACGGACCCGGCTCTTGACCGGGATATACGGCGAGATGGAGTTTCTCAGCTACGACTTGGCCGCTGAAGATACCGAAAAAACACAAGAGCAGAGACGCGGGAATAAACCTGATCATAACTAGCATCCTCCTGGGGCTGGTCGGGCATCCTGATTCAGACTCATACTCTTGTCTATAAGTGTGCCAGAACAGGTTGCATCGGCGGATACCGGGTAGGGATAGTTAACGCCGTCAAGTGTGTCGTATTCCCATCTGTCTGGCGGGCCAGAGTTCATTCCGGTACCTCGTAGCGATTTTGTGAAACTCGAGGGGACGATTTCAAGATGACTTGGGTATTTGTAGCACTTATTGTCCGGCCCGATATACTTACCGGCATACTCATAACGCATATAGTTTTTCATCGGCCCGGCATATGGGGTTCTCAATCCGGCAATTATTTTCTCTCCGCATTGATCTAAGTATCGCCCTCCGGGATGCCAAAGGTTCACTCCATGACCTAGCTCATGAATGGCTGTTGTACCGAACAAGCATGACGGATCAATCACAACTTCTTTCGTAATATTTGGTCCTCCGAGTACCGCGCCCGTTGAGTAATCGGACACAGCTTCGCCGCAAAGGTCGTCAAGCTGACGCACGACCACTATCAGGCCTTTTTGACCATTTCCGCGGCGAGAGAGAGCCTGCTTGCTGCCACGATTGAAATTAACGATCCGACTTGCCAGATCCAACTCATCCTCACTAATTTTATGTACAGTGAGCTCTGTCTTGATCTCAAACTGGTTGATAGCGCCCTCAATCTCTGCCAACCCGGACGCGTTGTGCACAAAAAGATCCTTTTCGGTCGGGTTGGTATCAGTCCACTCAGCGTTGATCTGAAAACCCCGGTACTCCTCGTAGTTGGAAAACCCATCACCGGGCTCGCGCCCCTCGGGCGTCTCGTCATCATCCACTGCTGCATCACCAGAAACCCCTTCTTGCTCTTCCCAGAAATCCGCAATCTTGTTTTCATCCTCGTCAAAGGGAATCGTGACATATTCCTTGCCGTCATCTGATCTACAAGGCCACCAGTGCCCGTCAACGTTGACCTCGCACTTAAGCTTGCCCCAGGCACCGTAGTCGTTGGCTTTGATCTTTACCGTCTCGGTAGTCATCGCCCGATTGGCCTCGATCTCCCAACCGTCTGAGGTCTCTTCGGGAGCCAGGAAGCCATCCAGTCCATCGACAAACTCCAGATCCAGCGAATCATCGTCTTTGTCGCCGGCATTCATTGCCCAGCCCTTCTCGCGGGTCACATCGAACAGGGTAAAACGAAACTTGCCCGGGATCGCGGGCTGTTCGATACTTGCAGTTACAGAAAGCGTATTAGCTTCGTTGTCATGCTCCGGCCGCCAATTCCTTTGCACCTCTTCCAGTGATGGCTTGACCTCGTAAATTCTGTCCACGCTCCAGAAGGCTCTCCTTTGTTTTTGACTCACACATTTTGAAGTGCCGGGTAATATAGGGCGCATATAAGAGCCACTCATCTGACCATCCAGCGCCACCCGAATCTCG